>JBIIMQ010000201.1:0-2507 GCA_044337935.1 Candidatus Nitrotoga sp. | reverse complement strand
ATGGGACCAAATACTTTCTCCAATAACGTATTGGAAAATTCGTAATGCAATTTGAATTGTATTTTACAGGCAGATTCGGAAAGAGGTATAAAATGCCAATCGCCGTCCAAGTGTTTAAATGGCCCATTTTTCAGCGTCATATCAATATGATGGGGGTACTGACGCACATTCTCAGTAGTAAAACTCTGCTTAATATGGTGATAATTAATGTGTACCGTCGCATGTACGGTGTCTCCATCCATCGAGGTGACACTGGTACCGCCGCACCACGGCAAAAATTGCGGATAATCCGCCACATTATCCACCAGAACGAACATCTGCTGCGCGCTATAGGGAACCAGTACAGATTTTTCAACTAAAGCCATGCTGGAGGTACGTCCATGCAAAGCTGGTAGAATATACAAATTATGAGCATAGTCCAAAATAAAAAAGCATACCACGACTACTTCATTGAAGACCGCTACGAGGCGGGCATCATGCTGGAAGGCTGGGAAGTCAAAGCAATCCGCGCCGGGCGGGTCAATCTTAAAGAAGCCTATATCACTGTAAAAGATGGCGCATTATATCTGTTCGGCTCCCATATCAGTCCTCTGGCTACCGCTTCTACACATATTTATCCCGACCCCGTTCGCACGCGTAAACTGCTATTGCATGCATCTGAGATCAACAAATTAATCGGCAAAGTGCAACGTGCCGGCTACACACTGATGCCATTAAACATGCACTTCAAAGGTAGTCTCGTCAAACTGGATATTGGTCTTGCGAAAGGGAAAAAACTGCACGACAAACGTAGCGCAGAACGTGAACGCGACGCTTCCCGCGAAGCTCAACAGGCGATGAAAAAATCGCGCAGTTAACCGCGATTAGGCGGTAGATACATCAGGACTACCACAGTACGCGACTATCTCCGATAACGACCCATGGCAATCTTCAAACTCAACGGGCAACGACATCTGCACCACCTGCCGCACTTCCTTTAGCGATTCCAAAAAAGCAATAGATCGTTTAAAACTGGACAGGCAAATCACGCCGTCATCAACAACGGCATGATTCAATTAAGGTAATAAAACCTCATGCGAAGAAAATGCAGTGCAATATTTACGCCCCGACCTTGGCAAGTTCAGCACGGAAAGCAGCGATAATGGAATCATAGTGATTTGGGTCAGTTTCCTTACTTGCGTCGTACACGGCAGAACCAATCACGATGGTATCTGCACCTGCCATCGCGACTTGTGCAACATTGCCTAAATTCACGTCACCATGGACTTCCAAGGCAATATTGCGCCCGCTGTCATTAATCTTTTTACGCGCCGTACGTAACTTATTTAACGACTCGGGAATAAATTTCTGGCCCACAATTAATCCGGTTTGCTTGGACATAATCAAAACAACGTCAATCTTGCTTATCACATGATCGAGATAACTAAAAGGCGTACCGGCATTGAATGCCAATCCAGCCTTGCAACCATGCTCATGGATTAAATCAACGACCCGCTCGAGATTTTCAAAAGAGGGAAGATTGTACGGATCCCGTTCAACCGCTTCAGGATGGAAAGTAATGATATTTGCCCCCGCCTTGGCATATTCCGTCACCAGCTTACTCAGTGGCATATCTACGTTATATCCGCTCGTCAAGTGCACTTCGATCGGCGCTTGCGTAATAGGACGGATGGCCGCACACGCTTTTGAGCCATTTTTATATGTTGGCACAAAGTGCCTGTTCATCACCTCTATGTGAATAATATCAACACCCGCAGCGAGGACATCAACGATCTCTTCGCCAAGCTTGGAGAAATTGGCAGCGATAATACTGGATGAGATTTTATACATTAGACACCTTTAAACAGATTTTAAAAAAATATTCATTCTACCCGAAACCAACAGTGAATAATTTTAATAAAAAAGGTTATTTACGTGTAGCCTCGTAAAGCGGCATCACGGTTGGTAGCATCGTTTCAATCTGCCGAATACGAGTGGAGTCGGATGGATGGCTGCTCAAAAATTCAGGCGAGCGTTGATCACCTTTGCCCTGCATCATTTTTCGCCACAGCGTAATTCCCGCATGCGGATCATAGCCCGCCCGGGCACTCAATTCCAAACCGATATGGTCGGCCTCCGTCTCGTCATTACGGCTGAATTTAGTTGCGATCAATGCCTGATATCCGGCATTCGCCAGTTCAGCTGCACCACTACCCAATCCTAACAGCGCTGCACCTACATTAATTGCGGTATTAGCGGCCATTGCCTGCGATACCTGTTCGCGTGAATGCTCACGCAAAGCATGAGCAATCTCATGCCCCATTACCACTGCAATTTCATCATCCGTTAGTTTTAATTCATTAATCAACCCGGAATAGAAAATAATTTTACCGCCAGGCATACAAAACGCGTTAAGTTGCTTCTCATTGATTATATTGGTTTCCCACTTCCATCCTGGCGCATCAGAACGAAATGTTGCAGTATGCGGCTTGAGACGTTTGGTAACTGCAAGCAACCGCTCCAACATC
>JBIIMQ010000082.1:0-8841 GCA_044337935.1 Candidatus Nitrotoga sp. | reverse complement strand
TTTCAGGCGCGGGTGACGAAATAACCGATGATGTCGGCGATGTTGTTTCCGGGGTTTTGTCTTTTGCAGGGGGGGGTATCGAAGGCTCGGCTGCGTTGGTGTCTTGCTTGGTTAATGGCGGTGACGCGGGAGCTGGGGAGGATTCTTTTTCGCTTTTTTCTCCGCATGCTGATAGCATCAGCAAGGCAATAGCAATAACAAAGGTTGATTGTTTCATGATTTACCCCATATTGTTGATGTGATCATCTCTCGGCTTTGGAAGCTGTACATGAGTTAACTACCAAGCTGCAAAGCAGTGGTTTCGAATATAAACATAATTGACGTACATTGGCAATGTGATTGCTGCGGTGAAGTGTGCCGTTTGGGGTGTGATGTTTGGATTTGTTTCCGCAACCTTTTCATGAGGAGTGCATTATGCGTATAAGTCTATTGTTTCTGATTTTTCTTTCTACGTTGGGGTTGAGCGGCTGTGGCTATAACACGCTGCAATCTACTGATGAGCAAATCAAGGCAGGCTGGGCTGAAGTGTTAAATCAGTATCAGCGCCGGGCTGATTTGGTGCCTAATCTGGTTAATACTGTCAAAGGTTATGCCGCACAAGAGCAAGCAGTGCTGCTGGGGGTTACTAATGCGCGGAGTAAAGTTGGCGGTATCCAGGCTACACCCGAGCTTATCAATAACGAACAGGCTTTTGCCAAATTTCAAGCTGCCCAGAGTGAACTGACCTCAGCATTAAGTCGATTACTGGTAGTTAGCGAGAATTATCCGCAGTTAAAATCCGATGCCCATTTTCGTGATTTGCAGGCACAACTTGAGGGCACGGAAAATCGCATTGCTGTGGCGCGCAACCGCTATATCAAGACAGTGCAGGATTACAATGTCGTTGTTCGTTCTTTTCCTAGCAACTTAACCGCGATGATGTTTGGATTCAAGGTGAAGCCGTCGTTTACAGTTGAAAACGAGAAAGAAATTGCCAAGCCGCCGACAGTTGATTTTGGCGCGCCAAGTCAGCTAATGCCTGCCAAATAATATGGTACGTGTTTGGGCGGTAGCCCTGTTATTTGTATTGGTATGGTTAAGCGGGTTAGCGCATGCTGAAGTGGCGGTGCCGCCACTAAGCGCGCATGTAATCGACCTAACCGGCACCCTTGATGCCGTTCAAAAGCAGCAAATTGAAACACGCCTTACCCAGTTTGAAGCGAAAAAAGGTGCGCAAATAGCCGTATTGCTGATCTCGACTACCCAGCCGGAAGCGATCGAACAATATAGCATGCGGGTTGTTGAAGCTTGGAAGCTCGGGCGCAAAGGGATTGATGACGGGGTATTGTTACTCATTGCCAAGGATGATCGCGCATTGCGTATTGAAGTCGGTTATGGATTGGAAGGTGTGCTGCCTGACGTGATTGCGAAGCGAATCATTACCGAGACGATTACGCCGCACTTTAAGAGCGGAAACTACTACATGGGTATTTCAACGGGGATTGAACAACTTCTGGCAGTCATTGAAGGTGAATCGTTGCCGCCCCCGCTTGAACGTGATGCAGCCTCAGGGAAGTCTCAGAATTTTCAGTCATTGTTGTTGATCGGCTTTATGCTGGTAATTGTGGTGGGTGGTGTATTGCGTAATTTTTTAGGACGGTTGCCCGCAGCGATTATCATTGGTTTTGTTACAGCTATGCTTGCTTGGCTTATCGCCGCGTCCATTTTAATTGCGGGCGTTGTGGGTGTTATTGCTTTGATAATCACCCTGATTAGTGACGGACACGGTACTTGGGGAGGCGGTAGCTTTGGCCGGGGAGGGTTTGGTGGAGGGGGATTCGGCGGAGGCGGTGGCGGATTTGGCGGAGGCGGTGGCGGATTTGGCGGTGGTGGCGCATCGGGGAGATGGTGAATGGCTATTCAGCGCATCATTAGGCATCTAATTACTGGCCGCATGGCGGTAAAGACTGCGTTTCCCAGGCATTCGTTGGCTGCCATTGAGCAGGCAATTCATGAATCTGAAGCCAAGCATGCCGGACAAGTTCGCTTTGCAGTTGAAGCATCGCTGGATTTTTCTGCGCTCTGGCGCAATCAGACTGCGAGTGAGCGGGCGATTGATGTGTTTTCGCAGTTGAGAGTGTGGGATACCGAGTGCAACAACGGGGTGTTGATTTATTTGCTCTTGGCTGACCGGGACGTGGAAATTGTCGCTGATCGCGGCATATATTCGAAGCTTGGTAAGGTTGGCTGGGAAAAAATTTGTTTGGAAATGGAATCGGTATTCCGGTTAGGCATGTTTGAGGCTGGGGTAATTAATGGAATTAATGCTGTGAGTCATCGTCTGCAGCAGTATTTCCCGAAGGAATCTACTGCGGTGGACGAGTTGCCGAATAAGCCAATAATATTATGAGTGATAGATAAATTTGGCATTGTTATACGGCAAGGTGATTGCTTGATCGGGAGTGTTCCTTTATTTTTTTGATGTGATTGAAAGTCTGTAAACAAGAGTATCAAACAATTGTTTGATACTTGGCCGGGTGGTAGAATTTTCGTTGTTGTTTGACAACCTGTGTGGCAAGCGTTGTGCATTTGGGAAAGTGAGTTTCATCCAATTGTTTGTATAGTTTTTATTATATAAGGAGGGCATCATGTTGAAACAAAAAGTCGTTGCTATATTGTTGTTGGCAGGTTTACCAATCTCATCCTATGCGAATGATTCTTATAGTATTGATCCTCAGCATACTTATGCTCATTTCAGTGTTAATCATTTGGGTTTTTCCACTATGCAGGGGCGTTTTGATAAAAGTAGTGGCAAAGTGGTTTTAAATCGTGCGGCAAAAACTGGATCGGTTGATATTACTATCGAGGCGGCTTCAATTACGACGGGTTTTGGTAAACGTGATGATCATCTGCGTTCTCCGGATTTCTTTAACGCTGCCGAATTCCCCAATCTTACGTACAAATCAAGTGCAGTAAAGTTTAAGGGGGATGTGCCGGTCAGTGTAGAGGGTAGTCTTACACTGCTTGGCGTAACCAAGCCTGTAACGCTGACTATTAATGCGTTTAAGTGCGCTAATCATCCGATGAATAAAAAAGAGTTGTGTGGGGCAGATGCTACTGCACAGATTAAGCGCTCGGATTTCGGTATGAAATTTGGTTTGCCTAACATAGGTGATGATGTAAAGCTGGAATTTGAAGTCGAAGCATATAAAAATTAGATTTGAACTCTCGGATGTTGAAAAAGTGATACGTGTTCGCCTCATTCAATGATTCCCGGCAATATTAATTGTGCATGGTAAAGGGATTAATGACGATAGTAAGGGGGCGCTCCCTTTTTTTCAGATGATCAATCTTGAGTTGAAAGATGCGGTTGGGGGGTTAAATAAGCTCAATAATAATTGACGTTTTTTGACCGGATCATAAGGTTGGGTGTGTTTCTGTCGGTGTACTGTATGTATTTTTGATAACGGAAGATGGAAAATGTTTTCATAATTTTTTTGAAAATTGATAAATATTTTGTGATTTAAGCCGTAATATTGCCGGAAAGCGATTAATAACAAATGTTATCGGTTTGGCTTTCTGGTGCGTTAGATCACTACCATTAACGAAAAAAGGATTTCAAATGAAACGTTTTTTATGTGCGGCGGCATTGATTGCTGTCACCGTTCCCGCATTAGCCGCTGATGTCGGGATGTCTGTTAGTATCGGTCAGCCAGGCTTTTATGGTCGAATCGATATCGGTAATTACCCGCAACCCCAGTTAGTTTATCCCGCACCTGTTGTGGTTCAGCCAGTTCCGATGGCAGTGGGTATGGCTCCTAGGCCGATTTATCTGCGGGTACCTCCTGGACACCGTAAACATTGGCATAAGCATTGCTACAGGTATGATGCCTGTGGTCAACCCGTTTATTTTGTTGAAGACAATTGGTACAACAATGTTTATGCACCTAATTATCGTTCACATAATATGCAAGGTGATGATTGGAGAGGAGGTTACGACGATGATCATGGCAGAGGGCGTGGACATGGTAAAGGCCACGATAAAGACTAAGTTGTAAAAGCTTTCATAAACTCGAAGCGTGATATTTAGATTTATTCATTTTCAAGTCGTTAGCTTTGAGTTAGTTTTGGGGTATGCCAGTTATTTCGTATTAAGTACCAATCGATATTGTGCCTCGCATAGATTGATGTAGTGTGCGGCGGTTGACGATGTTGCGCTGTGAATGGTGTGTATTGCACGGTATGTGTAGTTTCTTGGTCTATTTCCAAGGAGTTCATTCAATAAGCCTCCGGCAAAGCCGGGGGCTTATTGTTTTGCCGGGAATTATGATTCGGTATGGGGGCCATGGTGGTAGATCGAGAAGTAGTGTTAACGTGTGGTGTGGAGTTTTTATTGACTGCGGACGGTGTTAGATTGATACACGAATTGTATGAGCTATTGGGAATAATTGGGTCGCCATTGAATTGGTGGTTATTATGATTGTTGGGAGTCGTTGATGGATTTTTGTGTGAATGGCACTGATGGACTTGCTCGTCGTGGAACCCTTTCGTTAGCCCATGGTGTTGTTGAAACTCCTGCTTTTATGCCGGTTGGTACTTATGGCGCAGTAAAGGCGATGTCACCTGTAGAGTTGCGGGGAATTGGCGCCCAGATTGTGTTAGGTAATACGTTTCATTTATGGCTTCGTCCGGGTTTGGATGTTATTGAGGCGCATGGTGGTTTGCATGGTTTTATGGGGTGGGATGGGCCGATTCTGACCGATTCAGGCGGCTTCCAGGTATTCAGTTTAGGGGCATTGCGCAAGATTACCGAGGAGGGAGTGAGATTCAAGTCTCCGGTGAATGGTGATAAATGCTTTCTGACGCCGGAAGAATCCATGCGAATTCAGAAGGTGTTGAACTCCGATATTGTGATGATTTTTGATGAATGCACGCCTTACCCGGCAGATGAGTATCAAGCTGCCGATTCTATGCATCTCAGTTTGCGTTGGGCGGAACGTTCAAAGCGTGCGCACGCCGGTAATGCCAATGCGCTCTTTGGAATTGTGCAGGGAGGTATGTTTGAAAATTTGCGCGATAACTCATTGCGTGGGCTGGAAGATATAGGGTTTGATGGTTACGCCATAGGCGGATTGTCGGTGGGGGAACCCAAAGAGGACATGTTGCGCATCCTGAAACATACAACACCTCAGCTTCCCATGGGAAAACCACGCTATCTGATGGGTGTGGGCACGCCGGAAGATTTGGTGGCTGCGGTTGCGCAGGGGGTGGATATGTTTGATTGTGTAATGCCTACACGCAACGCGCGGAACGGTATGCTCTTTACCCGTAATGGTGATATCAAGATCAAAAATGCAAAATATCGCTTTGATATTCAACCGGTTGATGAGCAATGTGCTTGTTACACATGCCGTAATTTTACCCGCGCTTATTTGCATCATCTGCATCGTATCGGCGAGATACTGGGTGCGCGTCTTAATACCATTCACAACTTGCATTATTACCACGAGTTGATGAGCGAAATTCGGGCCGCCATTACCGCCCGTCAGTTTGATGAGTACATTCTCCGCTTTAGGCAAGCCCGTGCCAGTTCGTGCTAGAATTCGCTGCTGCAAAACTTAATTTGGAGAAAGTGTTATGTTGATTGGCAACGCTTATGCACAAACCGTTGCGCCTGCATCCGGTTCCGGTTTCATGGAATTTTTGCCTGTAATCGCAGTGTGCGTAGTGTTTTATTTTCTTTTGCTGCGCCCACAACAGAAGCGCGCTAAAGAGCAAAGAGTCATGCTGGCTGCCCTGCAAAAAGGTGATGAAATTATCACGATAGGAGGAGAGTTAGGGCGTGTGTCTAAGGTTAGTGAAAACTATGTCAGCTTGGAAATTGCCGAAAACGTTACAGTTCTGATTCAGAAAAGTGCGGTTCAAACGGTGTTGCCCAAGGGAACAATCAAGTCGATTTAAGGTGTTGCAATGAACCGTTACCCGTTCTGGAAGTATCTGCTTGTTCTAATCGTATTTATTCTGGGCCTGGTTTACACACTGCCTAATTTTTACGGCGAATCTCCTGCCGTGCAGATATTACCCTTGCGTGCAAATCTTAAGGCGGATAATGCATTGCTGCAGCGGGTTGATGAGGCACTTAAATTGGCTAATCTGCGTGCAGAAGGGATTATGCTGGATCCCACCAGTGTTAAAGCACGCTTTGATAATACCGATAACCAGTTAAAGGCTAGGGATGTTTTGCAGTCGAAACTGGGTGACGATTATATGGTCGCCCTTAATTTGCAGTCACGCTCGCCACAATGGTTAACTGCTATGAATGCACGGCCCATGTACCTTGGACTGGATTTGCGTGGCGGGGTACATTTTTTGTTGCAGATTGATATGAAAGGCGCGCTGGACAAGGCGGTGGAAGCTTTTTCCGGAGATATACGGAGCGCTCTTCGCGAGCAGAATATCGCATATTCCGGTGTCAATCGTGAAGGGAAATCGGTGACGATAAAGTTCCGTGATGCCGAGACGCGTAGTAAAGGTTCGGTAGAGCTTAAGCAGCGATTCGGCAGTTTGGTTTTTACTGATAAGGATGCGGGTAATGAAATTCTTTTGCTTGCCACCTTGAATCCCCAAGAGGAAAAACGCGTTCAGGAATTTGCCGTACAGCAAAATTTAATAACCTTGCGAAACCGTGTCAATGAATTAGGTGTTGCGGAACCGATCATTCAACAGCAAGGGGTAGATCGTATCGTAGTGCAACTTCCCGGTGTGCTGGACACAGCCCATGCGAAAGATATTCTTGGCCGTACCGCGACATTGGAAGTTCGGCTGGTGGATGATGAACATAAGTCTGTCGACGGAGCCGCTGTGCCGTTTGGTACCGAGATGTTCAAGGATCGGGACGGTTCCATGCTGTTGCTGAAGAAGGGGGTGCTGCTCACCGGTGAACGCATTAATGATGCGCAGCCCGGTTTTGACAATCGTACCAATGAGCCGGCCGTACATATCAATCTGGATAGCGCGGGTACGCGTAAATTTAAAGAGGCAACGCGCGAAAATGTGGGTAAGCGCATGGCCATCGTGATATTTGAGAAAGGTAAAGGCGAAGTGATTACGGCCCCTGTGATTCGTGAGGAAATCGGCGGCGGGCGTGTACAAATTAGTGGCCAGATGAATACTAAAGAAGCGAACGATATTTCATTGCTGTTGCGTGCTGGTGCGCTGGCCGCACCGATGGAAATTATCGAGGAGCGAACTGTGGGCCCCAGTCTTGGCGCAGATAATATCGTGCGCGGTTTTCATTCCACTCAGATTGGATTTATCGCCATTGCGATATTCATGGTTGCGTATTATCTGATGTTCGGAGCGGTATCCGTTGTGGCACTGGGCGCTAATTTATTGTTGTTGGTGGCATTGTTATCGATGCTGCAAGCTACGTTAACTTTGCCTGGAATGGCCGGCATTGCTTTGACGCTGGGTATGGCGATTGATGCCAATGTTTTGATTAATGAACGTATTCGGGAGGAGTTGCGTAACGGTAACACGCCACAGGCCTCCATTTTTGCCGGATATGAACAGGCATTCCGAACCATACTGGATTCCAATATCACAACGTTTATTGCCGGTTTTGCGCTGTTTATGTTTGGCTCAGGTGCGGTACGAGGTTTTGCCGTTGTATTGTGCTTGGGGATCCTTACCTCGATGTTCAGTGCCGTGTTGGTATCGCGTGCATTGGTTAACTTGATTTATGGGCGCAAGGCGCGGTTAACCAATATCTTCATCGGTTAAGTATTCTTAAAGAGGCAATAAATGGAATTTTTCAAGATTAATCGCAATATTCCGTTCATGAGTTATGGACGGTATACCACTACAATTTCGCTGGTGACATTTATCCTGGCGGTATTTTTTATTGTGACCCGAGGGTTAAACTTCGGTGTCGATTTCACCGGTGGAACGGTGATGGAGGTGCATTATTCTCAAGCTGCGGATCTGGCTAGCGTGCGGGGGCAACTGGCTGACATGGGATTACATGATGTGTCAGTTCAGAATTTTGGCTCCAGTCATGATGTGTTGTTGCAGGTCTCGCTTAAGCAGAATGTTGTAGGGGCGAAATTGAGTGAGCAGATTCTTGACAAGTTACGCAAGCAGGATGCCGGTGTGGAAATGCGTCGTGTTGAATTTGTTGGCCCGCAAGTTGGTCAGGATTTGGTTGAAAACGGTGCACTTGCTTTATTGCTGGTATCCATTGGTATTGCATGCTACTTGTGGGTACGGTTCGAGTGGAAGTTTGGCCTCGCTGCGATAATTGCAAATTTGCATGATGTGATTATCATTATTGGTTTTTTTGCGTTTTTCCAGTGGGATTTTTCACTTACCGTGCTGGCGGCGTTGTTAGCGGTGTTGGGTTATTCGGTAAATGAGTCAGTCGTGGTGTTTGATCGTATCCGGGAAAATTTCCGTAAAATGCGAAAAGCGGAAGTCGCCGAAATAATAGACAACGCGATTACGCGTACTATGTCGCGCACGGTCATTACCCACTTCTGCACCCAGATGATGGTGACGGCGATGTTGTTTTTGGGCGGGGAGACGCTACATTATTTTGCGCTGGCGTTGACCATTGGTATTCTGTTCAGTATTTATTCCTCGGTGCTGGTGGCTAGCCCATTGCTTATGCTGATGGGAGTTTCGCGTGAGGACTTTATCAAGACGGAAAAAATAGCTGAAGAAGTTTTACCCTGAACCGTGGAAATGCTCGCTATTTTCATGGATGTTGTCCTGCATCTGGACGTTCATCTATTGGCAATCATGCAGGCGTATGGCGTGTGGATTTATGTCATTCTGTTTCTGATTATCTTTTGTGAAACCGGG
>JBIIMQ010000081.1:0-8858 GCA_044337935.1 Candidatus Nitrotoga sp. | reverse complement strand
ATCCGGGGCCGGTCATCACGCGTTATGAGATTGAGCCCGCAGTCGGGGTGAAGGGTAGCCAGATCACCGGTCTGGGAAAAGATCTGGCGCGCGCATTGTCAGTGGTCAGTATTCGCGTGGTGGAAACCATTCCGGGCAAATCCTACATGGCGTTGGAATTGCCCAATCCAAAACGGCAGATTGTGCGGTTGTCTGAAATTCTCAGCTCGCAGGATTATGCTGGCATGAATTCATCGCTCACGATGGCGATGGGCAAGGATATTTCCGGCAAACCCGTGGTTGCCGATCTGGGCAAGATGCCGCACGTTCTGGTGGCGGGCACTACCGGTTCCGGCAAGTCGGTGGCGATTAACGCCATGATTTTGAGTCTGATCTACAAGGCTACGCCGCAGCAGGTACGGCTGTTGCTGGTTGACCCCAAAATGCTTGAATTGTCCGTGTATGAAGGTATTCCGCACCTGCTGGCGCCCGTGGTGACTGATATGCGTCAGGCCGCATCCGCGCTTAACTGGTGTGTGCAGGAAATGGATAAGCGGTATCGTCTAATGTCATCACTTGGTGTGCGTAATATTGCCGGTTATAACCAGAAAGTGCGCGATGCCATCAAGGCGGATCGACCACTGACCAACCCGTTTTCGCTTACACCGGATAATCCCGAAGCGGCGGAAGAATTACCATTTATTGTGGTGTTTATTGATGAGTTAGCTGACTTGATGATGGTCGTGGGCAAGAAGGTCGAGGTTTTGATCGCACGTCTGGCGCAGAAAGCGCGTGCCTCCGGTATTCATCTGGTATTGGCGACGCAGCGTCCCTCGGTTGACGTGATTACCGGCTTGATCAAGGCTAACGTGCCGACACGGGTGGCGTTTCAAGTATCCAGCAAGATCGATTCGCGCACCATTCTCGATCAGATGGGTGCAGAGGCGTTGCTTGGTCAGGGCGACATGCTGTATTTGCCGCCCGGTACCGGTTATCCGCAACGCGTGCATGGTGCTTTCGTTTCCGATCAGGAGGTGCATCGCGTTGCCGAATATCTTAAAGCACTGGGTGAGCCGCAATATGTTGAAGGCGTGTTAACTTCGCCGGATGAGTCGGAAGGGGACGGTGAAGTTGGAAGTGACGGCGGGGCAGAAGCGGATGCGTTATACGATCAAGCGGTGGATATTGTGATTAAATCGCGTCGCGCCTCTATTTCACTGGTTCAGCGGCACTTGCGTATTGGTTACAATCGCGCCGCGCGACTGGTAGAGCAGATGGAGCGTGCCGGCGTGGTGACACCCATGCAGAGCAATGGCAACCGCGAAGTGATTGCACCTGCCAGGCAGGAATGAGCAGCCAAACCCAAGCCAACCTAATCTCTTTGGATAATGGGAAGCAATGTAAAGAGGAGTTCCACAGTGTTTAAATTTCTAGTTTGTCTATTGTTGGCTTTTCCTCTTTCCGCGTATGCCGGTGCGACCGACAAGTTGAAAACCTTCATCGCGTCCACGCATTCGGCACAGGCCAATTTTACTCAGGACGTGCGGGATAAAAGTGGCAAGCGCATTCAGTCGGCTTCCGGCACCATGCAATTTGTCCGGCCCGGGAAATTTCGCTGGGTTTATCAGAAGCCTTTTGATCAGTTGATTGTGGGTGATGGCGAGAAATTTTGGCTGCATGACGTGGAACTGAATCAGGTTACGGTGAGAAAAATAGATGTGGCTTTGGGCAGTAGTCCGGCGGCTCTATTGTCTGGAAGCAACGAGATTGAGCGTGGTTTTCAGTTAAAAGACATCGAAAGCAAAGATAATCTGGAATGGTTGCAGGCCACGCCCCGCACGCAGGATACCAGCTTCGAGAAAATTCTCATGGCGTTTAACGCGCAGTCAGAGCTGGTGGTGATGGAGTTGCTGGATGTCTTTGGTCACACCACCGTGCTTCGTTTTTCGAAATTGAAGCGCAACCCGCAGTTGTCACCACAATTGTTCAAGTTTGTGCCGCCCAAAGGGGCGGACGTGTTGGGAGGATGATTTTTCTCGTCTTGGCTTGTTCTGGATAATCAGTTTATGCCTGAAGGTTGTTTATTTGGAATCTTGAGGCTGGTTGATGATCGTCGTGTCGTCAAAAAAAGTGACCACACCTGTGGTGATGTCATGGAAGCCGCCGATGATTCCAATCTGACCGGTACAATCATTTCTTTTAGAATCGGGCTGCGTTCCATGATGGAATGCAAAGTTCTTCTGACGTTGATGGCGGCTACTTTGTCAACAAATTCGTGGTTGTTGGAGCTTCGATCTTTGGTTTCGCTTTTTTCGTTATAAACCGAAGGCAGTATTTTGCTTAACAGGGCGGTCAGATTACCCATTTCCACGTGGTCGCATGCGCCTTTTATGCCACCGCATTTACTGTGGCCTAAAACATCGATCATTTTTGCACCGCTGACTTTACAGCTATATTCCATATTGCCCAGAATATCCGCATTCATGATATTGCCGGCAATTCGTACGCTGAATACATCACCCAAACCCTGGTCAAAAATTAATTCTGCCGAGGTGTGGGAATCTATGCAGCTTAAAATAATAGCGATGGGGTGTTGGCCTGATGAGGTTTCGCGGGCTTGTTGCAGCAGATCGCGATTCTCTTTAAGGTTGTGAATAAACCGTTTGTTGCCTTCTTTTAATAGTTCTAATGCCTTGGCAGGAGGATGCTTGCCTGCAAGTCTTTAGTAGTGTTCTTATAATTTTTAATGAGTCTGTCAAAAAAGTTTGGTTAACACAGTGACAACAATATTTTTTACACGTCACATCATTAAAATATAATCACAAACAATCCGGCTGCGGCAGTTTGACTCCACTGGTTTGAGGATGTCAATTCAATTGTATTTGTGGAAAATAATTGGCGTACGAATGCAATATGACATTGTTTTTAAAATATTTATGTTAGGGTTTCCAAGTTAGTAATTGTAATAATTGCATCAAAAAACGTAACTTCTTTTTACCATTACTGGATCATGTCTATTCCACGCGATAAGCTGTTTGAATCTCCTGTTCCCGATGCGCCTTTAGCCGAGCGTTTGCGCCCCGGGCATATTGACGAAATTGTCGGACAAACTCACTTGCTGGGGCCGGGCCGACCACTGCGCCTGGCGTTTGAGTCGGGCAAGCTGCATTCCATGATTTTGTGGGGGCCGCCGGGAGTAGGCAAGACCACCTTGGCCAGATTGATGGCTACAGCATTTGATGCCGAGTTCGTGCCGCTATCGGCGGTGTTGTCCGGGGTGAAGGATATTCGCGATGCCATTGCGCAAGCGCAGCATACTTTGCAACAGAGCGGGCGCCATACTATTTTGTTTGTGGACGAGGTGCATCGCTTCAACAAATCGCAGCAGGATGCATTCCTGCCTTTCGTTGAACAGGGCTTGGTTACTTTTATTGGCGCGACCACCGAGAATCCTTCGTTTGAAGTGATCAGTGCGTTGTTGTCACGCGCCCAGGTTTATGTGCTGCAAGCGTTATCCGGTGCGGAATTGACCCGGTTGTTTGAGCGCGCGCAACAGCTTGCCTTGCCGGATTTGGAGTTTGATGAGGCGGTAAGTGAACGCATTGTCGGCTATGCCGATGGTGATGCGCGCCGTTTGCTTAACGTGCTGGAGCAGTTACAAACCGCCGCGTTGGCCGCACATATGACGCGCATAGATGCCGATTTTCTGGACAATACGTTGGCGCAAAATCTGCGTCGTTTCGATAAAGGGGGTGAGGCATTTTATGACCAAATTTCCGCCTTGCATAAATCGGTGCGCGGTTCCAATCCCGATGCCGCGCTATATTGGTTGGTGCGTATGCTGGATGGCGGTGCCGATCCGCGTTATCTGTCGCGACGTATTGTGCGTATGGCATGGGAAGACATCGGGCTGGCCGATCCGCGCGCGATTCAATTAACATTGAACGCCGCCCAGACATTCGAGCAACTGGGTTCGCCGGAAGGCGAGCTGGCGTTGGCGCAGGCAGTACTTTATCTGGCAGCTGCGGCCAAGTCGAATGCGGGTTATGTCGCGTATAATGCCGCCCGCGCCTTGGTTGCTCAAGATGGATCGCGCCCGGTACCGCTGCATTTGCGCAATGCGCCGACCAAATTGATGAAACAGCTTGATTATGGCAAAGACTACCGTTACGCACATAATGAAGCGGAAGGCTATGCGGCAGGGGAAAATTATTTTCCGGAGGGGTTGCCGGAAGTAAGTTTTTACCAGCCTGTTGAACGGGGTCTGGAAGCTAAAATTGCGGAAAAACTGGCTCACCTTAGAGAGCTGGATGCCGCAGCGAAGAGAAGTGAAAAATGATTGCGGCATATAACCGGGAACGGGTTATATCGCGTTGGAGATGAGATGTTAGATATACAAGCATTACGTAATGATCTGGCCGGTGTGGCGGCGCGTCTGGCGACACGCGGCTATACGCTCGACACGGTGAAATTCGAGCAACTGGAAGCGGAGCGCAAGGCTATCCAGACGCGCACACAGGAGTTGCAGGCCAAGCGTAACAGTTCGTCCAAGCTGATCGGGCAAGCCAAGGCCAAAGGCGAGGATGTGTCGGCCATCATGGCTGAGGTGGGTGCGCTGGGTGAAGAGCTCAAGCAACTCGAGGCGAAGCTGCCGCTACTTTTGCAGGAGATGGATGCCTTTCTGGCGGTCATCCCCAACACACCGCACACGACCGTGCCGGTCGGCAAGTCGGAAGCGGATAATTTTGAGGTGCGCAAGGTTGGTGCAGTGCCGACATTCACTTTTGCAGTGCAGGATCACGTCAGTATCGGTGAGGGTTTGGGTGGTTTGGATTTTGAAACTGCGACCAAGATTGCCGGTGCGCGTTTTTCGTTGTTAAAAGGGCCGCTGGCCAGGATGCACCGCGCCTTGGCGCAGTTTATGCTGGATACGCATACCGAGCAGCACGGTTACACCGAGACCTACGTGCCTTATTTGGTAAATGCAGACTCAATGCGTGGCACCGGACAGTTGCCGAAGTTCGAGGAAGACCTGTTTAAAGTGCCGCGTCAGTCGAGTGAAGAGAGTGAACAGAATTTTTACCTGATCCCTACGGCTGAAGTCCCAGTAACCAACATGGTGCGTGATTCCATCGTGTCATTGGAAAAACTGCCGTTGAAGTATGTGGCGCACACGCCATGTTTCCGTAGCGAGGCCGGTTCTTACGGGCGTGATACGCGCGGTATGATCCGTCAGCATCAATTTGACAAGGTGGAGTTGGTGCAGATCGTGCGTCCCGATCAATCTTATGATGCATTGGAACAATTGCTGGCTCATGCCGAAACGATTTTGCAAAAACTGGCTTTGCCGTACCGGGTAATGAAACTGTGCACCGGCGATATGGGTTTTTCTGCCGCAATGACATACGACATTGAAGTTTGGCTGCCGGCCCAGAATGTTTACCGTGAAATTTCATCCTGCTCAAATTTTGAGGCTTTTCAGGCACGGCGTATGCAGGCGCGTTTCCGAAATGAACAGGGGAAGCCGGAATTGCTGCATACAATTAATGGCTCCGGTCTTGCGGTAGGGCGCACATTGGTTGCCATACTGGAAAATTATCAGCAAGCCGACGGAAGTGTTGTGGTGCCCGAGGTGTTACGACCTTATATGGGAGGATTGGAACATATAAGACCGTTGTGAGACTGCCGGTTTTGTAGTTATGAAATATTGGTTGCCTGTAGATTTTAAAAATGCCGGAGAGATAAGGTTACAGGGTGGATACCATACATATCCGCCAGATGATGCTATGCTTCGCCGTTTTGTTGGGCTATCCCAATTTTTTAAATTTAAAATGTCGCGCGTGGATAAGTCGCGGCATTTATATTTTTAGTCGTAATGTTTATTTAATAAAGTGTGCCTGTCGGATAGATAGGCGTTGTTGTATGAGTATAAGGAGATAGGAATGGAAACACCGGGAATTTCAGTATTGGATACCATTTTGAAGCGCCCTGTTGAGCCGAGAAATGATGCTCTCGTCCAGCGCAGAGAGCAGTCGGCTGAGCTGCAGGCAAGCTGCCAAAAACTGGTGATATTTATGAAAAATATGATCCGCAATGCCAAACAGGCAAGTGCAGCGGATTCTGAAGCCCTTGAAAAGAAAATCACGAGTCTTTTGGATGATTTAAAAGATGTGGATGGCGCATTTCTGGAAACGGGTAGTCCGGTTTTGCAGCATTTGGAAATTGATATGCGATTTAAGGATTTTGCAAAGAGTTGCGCGGACTTTTACCAGTTGGCACTTGGTTTGAAGCCGCTTCTCAACGAGAATATACCGGATTCGGCTGCGCTTAAGGCCCTGTGTAAAGAAGATGCTTTTTTGAAATTGGCAGGTTCTTGGGTAAGTGAACTTGAAGCAATGCTGGGTCGTGTTAATCAGGACTATATGAAAGTAATGGCGCTTAAATTTTCCTGGTAAATTGCAGTGGAATACGTTCCCGGATGGGGGCGCCAGAATTAGGGCGACGGTGCTACTCCGCTGCTTGCCGGGTAATAGACGCCATGCGATTTGCCTGATTTAAGCGGATTTTTGGTGGTGATTGAGGGTAGGTGGAGCCGTGCATTATTTTTGCTTTTCCCCTGTAGTTTATAGTTTTGCGACGGAGAAATCAGTCGCGGTATGGTACCTATAGGAAGGCTATTCAACATGAGATGGTGCATGCGCACCATCTCAACCAGATTGACCGCCTCGCCGCCGCGAGCATAACCATGTTTGGTTAGTTTAAAATATTGCGGTTGCGCGAGTAGCGGCATCGCTTTCTTCACGTCTGCCCATTTATCCGGATTGTGGCCTTGTTGTTGCGTCAGCACGCGTGCATCCTCCATATGCCCAAATCCTTGGTTGTAGGCTGCCAGAGCCAGCCAAGTGCGGTCCGGTTCATTGATATGCGGTGGTAGTTGTTCCTTCAGTAACAGCAAATATTTTGCCCCGCCAATAATGCTCTGGCGTGCATTGAGCCGGTTGCTTACGCCCATACGGTCAGCAGTGTCTTCAGTCAGCATCATCATGCCGCGCACGCCGGTTGGCGATGTAGCCAGCGGATCCCAATGTGATTCTTGATAAGCGAGAGCAGCGAGCAGTTGCCATTCCATTCCGGTTAGCGTGGCGGCCTCTTCAAACAGATGTCGAATATGGGGCAACACGGTTTGTGCCTTGGTAACAAATTCAGCCGCATCATCCGATTCCAGTTGCTTGTTGTGTCCGTAATAACGGTCCAACAGGCGTGACAATCTGCCATCATGTTCGATGAGTGTGAAAAATTTTTTCGCTTCCGCCATTAACTCAGCATCGGTATCCGGCGCAAACGCCCAGGCTAACAGGGAGGGGGTGGCAATATCGAGCGTGGAATCCAAATTGGGATGATAGTGCCGTGCCAGTGCGAGTTGCTCTTCGTTGGCGACAGTACACGCCAGTTTTCCCTCTGCCACTTCTTTCAATAGCTGTGCTGCAGATTGATTGGGCCGCGCGTGCCAGCGCAGTGCCGGAAACTTTTGGCGTGCTTCATACAAGGCTGCTTCCTGCGCGGAGCCGGCCGCGACAACAATCATTTTCTTGAGTAATCCCTCTATCCGCCTGAGGGGAGTGCCACCGCATACCGCCTGTTCGTTTACGGTTTGATACGACGGGCCAAATTTTACGCGCTCATTTCCATTGCTGCGTAATCCCGATGTGGCAAAGTGCGCCTTATTGGCCGCGATGGACTGCATAACCTGATTCAGCGGTAGCGGCAACAACCTTATTTTTACGCCCAATTGTTCCGCAAAAAGGTTGGCAAGTTGGAACTCGAATTGAGAGTCCGCATTATTCTCGATTGATACGATGACCGTTAATTCCTCCCGCCAGGATTTTTTGGACGGCTCTTTAGCCATGCAGGCGGCGAGCAATGTCACAACCAATAGCGCAAGTGCGCGAAGCACTGTTCTGATTGGTGTTGAAAGGAAGGGGTGTGGCGGATTGATCATCCGGACATTCTGCCTGATTTTGTGCTTTTGATGGTAAAATTACCCGCACGGAGAGGTGGCAGAGTGGTCGAATGCGGCAGACTCGAAATCTGTTGTGCGGTTCTCCGCACCGTGGGTTCGAATCCCACCCTCTCCGCCAACGATTTAACCTAAGTCGTTTATATACTTGGTTTTTTTAATTTATTCTCCAGCAATGTCACCACTTGTGTCACCACTTGGCTGGAGTAGCTGCCGCTGGTAGGGTGTTGATTCCCTGCCACACGGAACTTGGTTCAAAATTGAGACAAGCTCAGAAACGCGGGGGGGGGGTGTATCATTCGAGTAATAACTATTTGTACTGAAGGCGTAATCAGATACAAAAATTTTAAAAAATCAAAAAACCTGATTCAAGCCAGCCTGGGGATTACGGCAGGACACCACACCTGATGCACATCAAAAATGCTTATGATGTCGTGGATGTAGCTTATTAGTGACCTTGCTCACACTTTGACTACCGCATCCGGAATCCAGGTTTTACTCAGGTCAAACAAAATTGAATCGCCCCGGATTCTGTGGAGGCTATTTGGTTTAAGTAACTCTGGCAGAATCCGAGTTGGCTAACTGCCGATAATATTGTGCCTCAGCTTCTGCTGGCGGTATATAGCCGATAGATCCCAACAATCGCTGGTGATTGAACCAGGACACCCAGTTTAACGTCGCCAATTCAACGGATTCCCTGTTTTTCCAAGGCCCTCTTTTGTGAATCAGTTCAGCTTTGTATAACCCGTTAATGGTTTCAGCCAGTGCATTGTCATAGCTATCGCCACGACTTCCCACCGACGGCTCTATTCCAGCTTCGGCAAGTCGCTCCGTATAACGGATAGAGACATACTGGGAACCC
>JBIIMQ010000200.1:0-2546 GCA_044337935.1 Candidatus Nitrotoga sp. | reverse complement strand
TATGTGTTGGAGTTCCTGCAACTGCCGGAGACGGGCCAGTTAAAAGAAAGCCGACTGGAGCAGGCGATCATTGATGAATTGCAGAAATTTCTTTTGGAACTTGGCAAGGGTTTCTCGTTCGTTGCCCGACAAATGCGCATCAGCACGGAAACCAGCCACTTTTTTATTGATCTGGTTTTCTACAATTACCTGCTCAAGTGCTTTGTCATCATCGACCTGAAAACTGGAACCCTGAGTCATCAGGACATCGGCCAGATGGATATGTATGTGCGCATGTTTGACGACCTCAAGCGCGGCGAAGACGACAACCCCACCATTGGCATTATTCTTTGCGACAACAAGGATGAAACCGTCGTTAAATACTCGGTCATTCAGGAGAACCAGCAACTTTTCGCTTCCAAGTATCAGCGCATACTCCCGACCGAAGCGGAATTGATTGCCGAAATTGAGCGGGAGAAGCGGTTGATAGAGGGGGACGCATAACGTCGCTGGAAAGGCGACAACTATCGAGAAATACTGGGTAGTTCATATACGCGAATAAGACAAAAAATGACCGAACAAGATCAAAAACAACTGGGCAACACCCTGTGGAGCATTGCCGACCAATTGCGCGGTGCGATGAACGCGGACGATTTTCGCGACTATATGCTGTCCTTCCTATTCCTACGCTATTTATCGGACAACTACGAGACGGCGGCGCAAAAGGAATTGGGGCCGGATTATCCGAAGCTGGAAGCCGGTGATCGCCGCACGCCTCTGGCGCTATGGTATGCGCAGAACCCGGACGATACCGTTGAATTTGAAAAACAGATGCGTCGCAAGACGCATTATGTGATCCAGCCTTCGCACCTCTGGGGCAGCATCGTGGAGATGGCCCGCACGCAGAACGGAGAGCTGCTGCATACCTTGCAAAAGGGTTTTGATTACATCGAAACCGAATCCTTCGCCAGCGCCTTCGACGGATTGTTTTCCGAGATCAACCTGAATTCAGAAAAGCTGGGCCGTGGCTACGAAGCGCGCAATGCCAAGCTCTGCACCATCATCAAGGCCATTGCCGAAGGCTTGGCGGAATTCTCCACCGACAAGGATACGCTGGGCGATGCCTATGAATACCTGATCGGCCAGTTTGCCGCCGGTTCCGGCAAGAAGGCGGGCGAGTTCTACACGCCGCAGCAGATTTCCAGCATCTTGTCGGGCATTGTCACGCTGGACAGCCAGGAACCCGCCACCGGCATAAAGAAGCAACTGGAGAGCGTGTTCGATTTTGCCTGCGGCTCAGGCTCGCTGCTGCTCAACGTGCGCCATCGCCTCGGCAACCACGGCATCGGCAAGATTTACGGGCAGGAGAAGAACATCACCACCTACAACCTCGCGCGCATGAACATGCTGCTGCACGGGGTGAAGGATTCCGAGTTTGAGATTTATCACGGCGATACGCTCACCAATGATTGGGACTGGCTTCGCGAAGCCAACCCAGCCAAGATGCCGAAGTTCGATGCGGTGGTGGCTAATCCGCCGTTCAGTTACCGATGGGAGCCAACCGACGCGCTGGGCGAGGATATGCGCTTCAAGAACTACGGCCTCGCGCCCAAATCCGCCGCCGACTTCGCCTTTTTGATGCACGGCTTTCACTACCTGAAACCGGAAGGTGTCATGGCTATCATCCTGCCTCACGGCGTGTTGTTCCGTGGCGGTGCGGAAGAACGCATCCGCACCAAGCTGCTGAAAGACGGCAACATCGATACCGTGATCGGCCTGCCCGCCAACCTGTTTTTCTCAACCGGCATTCCGGTTTGTATTCTGGTGTTGAAGAAGTGCAAAAAACCGGATGACGTGCTGTTCATCAACGCCAGCGAATACTTTGAGAAAGGCAAACGACAAAACAAACTGCTACCGGAACACATAGCCAAGATCATCGATACCTACCAGTTTCGCCGCGAAGAAGATCGCTATTCCATGCGGGTGTCGATGGAGAGAATCGAGAAAGAAGGCTACAACCTGAACATCTCCCGCTACATCAGCACGGCGGTGGCAGATGAGGAAATTGAACTGGACGCGGTAAACGGGGAACTGGAGACACTGGAAAAGAAAATTGTCGCGGCCAAGGAGAAGCACAATATTTTTCTTAACGAACTCGGATTGCCTTCCCTCCCTTAAGCCTGATCTGTTGAAGTTTTAAACGTATATTGTTATTTTATTTTAGGCTATAGCAACAGTTTTATTTGGGCCGACTAGGCGACGTTCAATACATCACCTTCTATCGCCGACGGCACAGCCCACTTTGCCGACTGTGTGGAAGGTCAGCTTTCTGGCATCGAGACTGTCGCTTAATGGCACATAGCGACCATTGGATTATGGTTCCGGAAAGCGGACATTGGCAAATCACCGTGGGTTTCCAGCGATTGTCCGCATTGGCCGAAGAGGGTGCATTCCCCATTGGGGTATTAAGCGGCAGTCCATTGGCACATTCCAGAAGCTTGCTTTACCAGATTGGACGCCGAATACCAGTCGTTCGCAAATTGCCTCTTTTGTCCTGTGCCGAGCCA
>JBIIMQ010000080.1:0-8987 GCA_044337935.1 Candidatus Nitrotoga sp. | reverse complement strand
ATTGCAGCAAGTGCTGTGCAACATTTTCCAGCGTGATTCCTTGCCGATTGATGATTTCATCCAGAGTGGGCAGAGTGGTGGGTAGTTGTGGACAGGCAACAATTTCGGCATTAAAAGTTGGAGTAAAGGGGTGTGTACCGCGTGTGTCGGAGCTGTAGTCGAAACCGAATTGCTGCATCAGACGCAGGGCATGCCGGTTCATCTGCCAACCGGCGGCGGCATGTGCTTTGGGCGCTGTGCCAAAAATGTCGATAAACCTATCCACGGCGCGTTGCATCTCGCGTTTAGTCCATCGGGCATCTTTACTCGCGACAAAATCCTGCCAGCGGATATGATCGTAGCAATGAATACCGACTTCAAAACCATCTGTGCGAACTGAACGTAAAATCTGCGCACAGCTGCGTCCAATATCCGGGCCGGGCAACAAGGTGCCATACAGTAATGTTTTGATGCCGTAATGTTCAAGTACCGAAGTGCGCGATACTTTGCCCAAAAATCCGGGACGGAATATGCGCCGGATTGCGCGACCTGTGTGATCGGGACCGAGAGAAAAGAAAAATGTAGCTTGTGCATCATGTCGCTTCAGCATTTCTACCAGACGCGGAACACCCTCGCGTGTGCCGCGATAGGTGTCAACATCAATTTTAAGAGCTAATTGGGGCATGAAAATAATAGTGTGGTTCGTGCTGGGATGATGAATGTCGGATTTATGCTGATTTTCATCGCGATTAAAATTGTGCTATCAATACGATTCGATTAATTATAACGGTGCGTTAAATGCAAACTTTTCTGTTCCGTATCGGCTGGCAAATTCTGCCGCATTCATTTCGACGCCGTCCAATTCAAATCGGATGATGCGGAGTTCACCTTGTCCGCAAATAGCATATGCCTTGTCTTTTTCGACGTAGAAAGCGGGCGTTCTACCTGTTACGGTATAAGAGGTGACCATTGTTTGCAGGATACGCATGGGCTTACCCAAAAGCCGCGTAGTTGCGCCCGGATAAGGCGGTGCCACAGCACGTACCAGATTATGAATATTTCGCGCGTCTTGCGACCAGTCAATGATGCCATCCTCCGGTTTGCGTCCGCCAAAATACGCTCCTAGGCTTAAATCCTGTGGTACCGGTTTTGCAGTACCGGCAAGCAGAGCGGGTAAGCAGGAATTCAGCGTGATTTCGGCGGCCACGGTGACTTTTTGAAATACCTCGAGCGCAGTGTCATTCGGTAAGATGGGGATGGCCTGCTTCGCTACCACCGCGCCGTTGTCCGGTTTTTCAGTCATGTAATGCAACGTCGCGCCGGTTTCTGTTTCGCCTTTAATGATGGCCCAATTGACCGGAACTCGTCCCCTGTATTTGGGTAGCAGCGAGCCATGCATATTGAGTGCGCCTTGTTTTGGAATTTCCAGTAGTTCGCGCCTGAATATTTCGCGGTAATAGAAGGAAAAAAGAAAATCCGGTTGTAGCGCCTTGATTTGTTCAAGTACGTCTGACGTATTGGGATTGTCCGGAGTGATGACCGGAATGCCATGTAGTGCGGCCAGTTCGGCCACGCTGGCAAACCAGATATTTTCTTTCGGATTGTCGCGATGGGTAACCACCAGTGCCACTTCTATGCCGTGCGCCAGTAATACGGACAGGCAGCGCACCCCTACGTTATGGTAGGCAAAAACGATTGCACGTGTCATTCAGTTTTGTCCAATATAGCTTGAATCAGATAGCGTGGACGATGGCGTACTTGCAGATAAATACGGCCAACATATTCCCCTAGCAGGCCGATGCCGAACAGAGTGAGGCCAATCAGGAAAAAAGCAATAGCGAATAGGGTGAATAGTCCTTCCGCTTCGGGGCCAATAAACAGGCGGCGTACCAGAAGAAAAACCACGAAGCATGCAGACATTAAGGAAATTACAATTCCAGCCATGGAAAACCATTGTAGCGGTACGACAGAAAATCCGGTCATCAGGTCAAAATTAAGACGAATCAGGCTGTATAAAGAATATTTTGATTCGCCCTGCGCACGTTCTTCATGATCAACCATCACTTCGGCGGGATTGCGCGCAAAAGTATAGGCCAGAGCCGGGACAAACGTATTCATTTCTTTGCAGCTGTTGATTGCATCAATAAGGGGGCGGTCATATGCCCGTAACATACAGCCCTGATCGGTCATTTTAATATTGGTGATACGTTCGCGCAGCCGATTCATGGCGCGCGAACCCATATGTCGCCACCAGCTATCATTGCGCTGTTTACGGATTGAACCGATGTAATCGTAACCTTCGTCCATTTTGGCAAGTAGCTTGCCTATTTCCTCCGGTGGATTTTGCAGGTCGGCATCCAGCGTCACCACGCGCGCACCGCGCGTATGCTCAAAGCCTGCGGTGATCGCCATATGTTGACCAAAGTTGCCATTAAACAGGATTACCCGTGTTACATCCGGGCGAAGTTGGAATTGCTCGCGCAGAATGACTGCCGAACGATCACGGCTGCCATCATTAATAAATATAATTTCGTAGCTGATGCCAAGATTATCCAGTGTTGGATACAAACGATTGAACAGGGTCTGCAGACCATCTTCTTCGTTATAAACAGGAATGACGACGGAAAGTTGGGGGGAGCTCATGGTGCAGTATTTTACCGCAGAGAGCGGGGTTAATGAAATTGGTCGTGAGAATCAGCAATATTTAAGTTATGGTCGGCAGTGAGGTGTGTATTAAGTTTTTAATATTTCACACATTGCAACGCATGTGCGCTCGACATCGCTTTCATTCATCGCCGCGAACATGGGCAAGGAAACGATCTGACGCCCAATGCGTTCCGCAATTGGGAACATCCCTTCCTTGAAACCCAGTGCCCGATATAATTTGAATAGATGAATAGGCGCGTAGTGATAACCGATACCGATGTTTTTATCTTTCATGCGCGCCATGAAGTCAGCCCGGGCGATGCGATCCGGTAACACGATTTGAAACAAGTGCCAGTTGGTATTCTCAAAATCGGCCGGAGGTAATTGTGCGCCGGTTTGTGCTTCGAAATTTTGGCCGAGTGTTGTGAAATAATGCCGTGCCAATTTACGCCGTTGCGCGGTGATTTCATTCAAATGCGCGAACTGTCCCAAACCGATGGCGGCGGCAATATCTGTCATGTTGAATTTTCCACCCAGAACATCCACCTCGATGCCGTCATAGCCGCTCCGTGTGACACCCTGCAGCCGGTATTTTTCGGCGAGTGCAGTTTCCTCCATGTTGTTCAATACCAGACATCCGCCTTCCGATGTGGTGATATTTTTGTTTGCCTGGAAGCTGAATGAAACGAAATCGCCAAACGAACCGATGGGCTTGCCTTGCCAAGTTGAACCAATGGCTTGCGCAGCGTCTTCGATCACGCGTAATTTATATTTGGCGGCTATTTTGTACAGACGCTCCATATCCACCGGTTTGCCTGCCAGATAGACCGGGATGATTGCTCTGGTGCGTGGCGTAATCGCTGCCTCAATTTTGTCCGGATCAATGTTACGCGTGACCGGATCGATGTCAGCAAATACCGGGGTTGCGCCGACTTCGAGTATGACGTTGGCAGTAGCGACCCAGGAAATCGGTGTGGTGATGACTTCGTCGCCATGACCGATACCCGCAATACGTAAGGCGATTTCCATGGTGCAGGTGCCGGAGTTAAAGGTACGTACCGGGCGTCCGCCAAAATATTTGGAGAGTTTCTTTTCGAATTCTTGAACTTTAGGGCCGCTGGTTATCCAGCCGGAACGCAAGGTTTCCGCTACGGAAGCAATGGTAGCCTCGTCAATTGACGGGCGGGAAAATGGAAGAAATTCGTTCATGATCGGGAAATAAAGATAACGCCTAGAATAATAATACCGATGCCGGCTATTTTGGCCGGGTTAATTGATTCGTTAAAAAACCACCAAGCTGCCGCTGCATTAACTACATACCCCATAGACAGCAGCGGATATGCAATGCTGACTTGTACGCGTGATAAAGCCAGTATCCAGATCACCACGCTTAGCGCATAACAGGCAATTGCCCCGACAATATGCGGCTCAGTGGCAAGACGTATGCCGACCGGCAGAAGGTTACTGCGGCTGAATTCAAAATAGCCAATGCTGTTGGTGCCTGCCTTGATAAGAATTTGTGCGGTGACGTTCAGCATCACGCCCACAAAAATCAGGCCAAAGCTGACTAGGTTCATGGTTTGATCACGACAATAAATTGCGTGTCCTCGAAAATGATTTTCATGGCAAAGCCTTGCCGGATAAGATTTGGATATAACTCAACCGGCATGATCGCCAGTGCCGCCGGTTGGGTATTCCATATTTTTGCAAAGCTGGCGATGTCCGGTATCCAGCGCTGCGGCTCTTGCATGATACCGAATGCCATTTCATTCTGGTAGTCAACCAGTGTGAAGGTGCGCTTCAGATAAAACGGTAAAGTTTGTTCATAGGTGCCCACTGAATACAACGGGATGTTGGGCTTGACATAGGGACGGATCGACTCGGCAATATGATACGCAGAACGCCATCGGGCAACGGTGTCATGCCCGGAGACAACAATTTGCACGCCTATCAGAGAACTTAACGCCACCACCAACACGGCCAGAGATTTTTTTCTGCGTGACAACAAAACCATGCCGGAGATTAATCCCAGCAGTAGTACCAGTGCGGCTACCGCGGCCCATGTCGCGTAATCGCGAAACATTTCTACTTTGAGCGGTGTCTCTGCAAATCGATCTGTAAATGGTACAAACCCCAGTGTCGCCAGCGGTACCAGCAGGATAGGAGCGAGTTGCCATCGTAATGTTTGCTCGCGCATTTCTGCCAACCGTTTACCCATTAATAATGCCAGCGCCGGGAATATGGGCAGCAAATAAGAGGGAAGTTTTGATCCGGATATTGAAAAGAAAACATAGATGAACACTACCCATATCAGCAGAAAGCGTTCCGGGTTAAATGCCTTGCTGATTGATGCCGACTCTTTCCAGGTACGGAGCAGGGTATCAATCATCAAGATAGTCCAAGGCACCATGCCTGCCAGCAGGATGGGAATAAAGTAGTACCAAGGTTGATACCGCCCCAACTCCTTGGTAGAAAAGCGTGTGTAGTGTTCGTAAATGAAAAAACGCTCAAAGAATTCCGGATTGGCTTTCATCACCAAAATGAACCACGGTGCGGTGACTAGTAGGCATAGTAACAATCCGCTTACTAGATTGAGATGTTTCCACGGTGTTAGGTCACGCTGTGATAGAGAATAAATAACCAGTGCGGCTGCGGGCAGTACCAAGCCTATCAGACCTTTACTTAATACGGCCAAACCCAATGCCACCCAAGCACAATAAATCCAATTGCGTCGGGTACGGGGATCGGTTTTTTCCTGTTGGCCAAGTAGCAGGCCGACGACGCCGAGAGTGAGGAAAAACGTGACACCCATATCGAGCGTATTAATATGCCCGATTGCCACATATAACAAATTGCTACCGAGAATCAGAGTTGCATATTGTCCTGCTTCGCGCCCGAATAGCCGCGTGCCGGCAAACCACACCAATAATAAACCGCAAAAGCCGGTTAATGCCGGCCATAAGCGTGATGTCCAATGGTGTTCGCCCAGCAATGTGTAAGCGGTTGCAGTCGCCCAATATTGCAGCGGCGGTTTCTCGAAGTATTTCAGATTGTTTAGACGCGGTGTTACCCAGTCGCCGCTTGCTACCATTTCGCGTGGAATTTCGGCGTAACGTCCTTCATCCGGTTTGATCAGTTTGCGATATTCCAACGTACCAAACCATATGACGACAACTGCCAGCACTAGCCACCACCAGCGTTTGATTTCCATTTTTTCCATTAAAGCACCAACGTTTGTGTCATGAGCGGTGGTGTCATGCCGGGTAGGAAAGAAATATCCACGACTATTACCAATCGGTTAACCCTTATCAAGGGTTGAAGTGCATTGTTTGTCAATTAAGATTCCATTCATCAGATTGTATTTTGGGGCGTCCCATAGTTTTAATGTTTGTTTGATTTTTTTAAAAATGCGAACCAGAATAAGTTGGCAGTCAAATTTTATGAGCGATGCCCGGGTATTAATTTCATGTCCTGATATAGCCGGGAAACGGTACGGGTTAAATTAGTACCGGATATTGGGATAATCAGCAATTGTCTCTGCAAATGATGTAAAAATTGGCAGTAATTAATGCCTTTGGAAGGTGTATTCCCCTATAAAGTTGTTCACTGGAACATTTTTCTTCTTATAATCGATCTGACATCAAAACACAAATTGAAAACCAATTGCTTTGATGCACCGGTAGCCCGGATTCCCATCTGTTAGTGGTCGTTCAATTAGGGGAATACCGGTTTGTTTGTGCGGGGTGACGAGTTATGCCGTCCATGAAATGCATTGGTGATTGGTCGATGTATTATTGAGTCGGTTTCCTGCTGGAAGACTGCATTCCCGGGGCGGATTAATCCGTGAGATTTCCAAAATCTGCTATTATCAAAAACTATCAATGAGATCCAGTCCCCGATGTGCGAGTTAGAAACGAAAATTTGTATATAAGGCGTTGTTCAGTCTTTATAAAGTTGAGGTTATCACGAACCACATGGTTGCTATTGGCGGGTTCGTTGTCACTGTCCGGTTGTACTAATGTGGGTCCTGATTTCAAGCAACCCAATCCTCCCGATGTGGCGATTTACACTACACAAAAATTACCGGCGCAAACTGCCACCGCGCCTGTTAATTTTGGCGGAGCGCAGCACTTTGTGGTCGGCAAGGATGTGCCGGTAAATTGGTGGCAAAATTTTGGTTCTGCCAAATTGAATGCTCTTATAGACCAAGCGTTACGCGCCAGCCCGACACTGGATGCGGCGCAAGCTACGTTGCTTCAAGCACAGCAAATGTATGCAGCGCAAAGTGGTTCTTCTCTGATTCCCCAAGTTAATGCCAAGCTTGGTGCACAGCGCCAAAAGTTTAATTCTTCCCTATTTGGACAGCCCGGCGGGGGCACAATATTTGATTTGTATAATGCGGGGGTAACGGTTAGTTATAACTTCGATATATTTGGGGGTAACCGCCGTGCTCTTGAGTCCTATGCCGCACAGGCCGATTACCAACGTTTCCAATTGGAAGGTGCGCGACTTGCGCTTGCAGCCAATATTGCCACTGCTGCAATGTCGCAGGCGCAATTCACTGCGCAACTTAATGCCACTGTGGCTATTTTGGCCGCGCAGAAAAAACAGTTGAATATTACGCGGCAACGTTTCGAACTGGGAGCTGTACCCCGCAGTGACGAATATACGTTGCTTGCCCAAGTAGAACAAACGCACGCCAGTATTCCGCTCTTGCGTAACAATCTTGAGAAAGTGAATCATTTGTTGGCTGTGTTGGTGGGTCAGTTACCCGGTACGGCGCAAATACCGAAATTTGCTTTGGCGGATTTCAATTTGCCGACTGATCTTCCGCTTGTGATTCCTTCAGAGCTGGTGCGCCAGCGCCCCGATATTCGGGCCTCTGAGGCTTTGTTGCATGTGGCCAATGCGCAGTATGGGGTTGCGATATCCACGGGCTACCCGCAGATTAATTTATCTCCCAATTTGAATTCGCAGGCCCTTGCCGCATCCAGTTTATTCGGGGCCGGATCAATGGTATGGAGTTTGGCTGGCCAAGTGGCGCAGCCGTTGTTCAATGCTGGTCTGAAAGCCGGGATTAAGTCGGCTGAAGCGGGTTTGGATGCGGCAACGGCGAATTATCGCCAGACAGTGCTGCAAGCTTTGCGCAATGTCGCCGATGTGTTGCGTGCATTGGACAATGATGCGCAAATATTGCAGGCGCAGGCTGCCGCCGATGCTGCGGCACAAGAGTCGTTTAATCTTATCCAGCAACAGTTTTCATTGGGCGGCGTGAATTATTTGCAGTTGCTTACCGTACAACAACAGGCTCAACAAACCCGGATTAATTTAATTGCTGCGCAGGTTCAGCGTTTGACGGATACCGCAGCGCTGTATCAGGCTATGGGTGGCGGCTGGGTTGCCGTATCGAAACAAGAATCCGAGCCGCCACCGCGCGCCAAATTGGCGGTGCAGAATACCGGGCAAGGATTTGAGCAACATCTCGTGAATCAACATTGAGTACGGAGCATTAACATGACCAAGGGAACGACCAAGCGCATGGTCATCATGCTGCTGATAGCCGCATTAGTGTTTGGCGGGATTTATGCTTTCCAACAGTTTCGCAACAAAATGATTCAGCAGGCTATCAAGGGACAGGCTAATCCACCCCAAAGTGTATCGACTACCGTGGCGCAAACATCCACATGGCAACCTTCAGTCGAAGCGGTAGGTAATTTGCGTGCTTCCAAGGGCACCAACCTGGCAGCCGAAGTCAGCGGCATTGTTACTGCCATACATTTTGATTCAGGTGCAACGGTTAAAGCGGGTCAGTTAATTCTGGAACTGAATGCCGCGCCACTTATAGCTCAGCTAGAGCAGCTCAAGGCAGCAGCCCAGCTTGCTCGACAGAATTATGACCGCGACCTTGCCCAGTTCAAGATACGGGCAGTCAGCCAGGCTGCGGTAGATCTTGCTGCAGCCAATTTGAAAAGTGCTTTAGCTCAGGTGACGATGCAGGAAGCTAACATTGCACAGAAAAGTATCCGCGCTCCTTTTGCCGGTCAACTGGGTATACGTCAAGTAGATCTTGGTCAATATCTGGCGCCCGGCACCGCCCTTGTAAATCTGCAACAACTCGATCCCATGTATCTGGATTTTACGGTGCCACAGGCTCAAATTGATTTGATTCATGTCGGTGAAGCGGTCTCTGTACAAACCAACGCGTTTCCGAATAAAGTTTTTACCGGCACTATTTCGGCGCTTGAACCTCAGGTGGACATTTCCACGCGTAATCTCAAGGTACGTGCAAGTATCGCCAATCCCAATGGTGAATTGTTACCCGGATTATTTGCGACGGCGCGGGTGAACAAAGGGGAAACAAA
>JBIIMQ010000199.1:0-2566 GCA_044337935.1 Candidatus Nitrotoga sp. | reverse complement strand
GCCTGTGCTAGCGCCATATTGATTAATCCTAATTCACCGGCGAGCATGAGGAGTGCCAAGTTTCCGCTATTGGCAGTTAATTTTGGTTCGGTGTGGGCATGAGCCAGTATTAAAAATTGCACGATGAATTCGATATCCACCATGCCGCCGCGATCATGTTTGATATCGAACAAATCGCTGTCATTGGGATGGCTGTCCAGCATTTTCTGCCGCATGGCCACGATCTCCTGGCGCAGTACATTCAGGTCGCGCGGCTTGCACAATACGTTGTTGCGTATGGTTTCAAATTGTTTGCCCACTTGTTCATCGCCGGTGCAGAAACGCGCTCGCGTCAGTGCCTGGTGTTCCCACACCCAGGCGTGTTGCTGCTGGTATTCGGCGAATGCGGGGATGGAACTGACCAGCAGGCCGCTGGCGCCATTCGGGCGCAGGCGCAAATCTATTTCATACAATCGGCCCGCCGAGGTGTAGCTGCTTAACAGGGTGTTGATGCGCTGAGCCAGCCGGGCATAGATTTCTGCCGCATCGGGATGCTGATCGTCGTATAAAAATATCAGGTCAAGATCGGCTGCGTAGCCGAGTTCGCGACCGCCCAATTTTCCATAGGCAATAATGGCAAATTGCGCATGTTGTTGATGCTTTTTGCGCGCATCACGCCAGCACAGTTGCAGGACATGGCGCAAAATCAGATCGGCCAGATTGCTGAGGTGGTCGCTCAGCGTTTCCAAAGGCAACAGCCCGTGTAAATCCATTGCCAATAAATGGAATGTTTGGACATGCTGAAACTGGCGCAGCACATCCATCTGGTGTTCCGTGTCGGTATTGCAGTGTTCCAGTTGCGCCAGCAGTTCCGCATCCAGCGCCATCCAATCGGGCGCACGGTAGATTTCACGCGTATCGAGCAATTCATCCAGCAGAATGGGATGTTTGATCAAATATTCGCAGGCCCATTCGCTGGCGCTGGCAATTCCGACTAATCGGGGTAAAACTTTTGGGTATTCAGCCAGAAAGGCCAGATAAGAGGCGCGCCGACTAATGCTTTCCAGCAGATTCAGAATGCGCGGCAAGGCTTGGTCGCGGTTGCTCGTTGCTGCACAGAGCGTGATGAACTGCGGAATCAGCTTGTCCATGCGTTGGCGGCTGGTGTCCGGCAGTTGGCGGTAACGGCTGCTGTCACGGATATTCAATAGACGTTCAGCCAGAGTTATTGTATCCGTGTAACCTGATTTGCCAAGGTCATTTTGCAGATCTTCCGTGTTTAAATTCTCTTGCCAAAGCGTACTGGCCGGGGTGTTATTTTGCTGCGTGCTGAAAATTTGGGCGAACTGGTCGCTTACCAGCGAGCGGTGGAGGTTTAATTGCTCCAGCATGGCATCGTAATTCGGATAGCCCATCCCTTCGGCCAGCAACGCATGGTCTGCAATATTCTTCGGTAAGTCCTGGGTTTGCTGGTCATCCAGATATTGCAGGCGATGTTCCAGATTGCGTAAAAATACATAAGCGGTACTCAGCCCCGTTACGGTGTCCGCTGCCAGCTGGCCGTTTTCGCGTAGCAGTTGCAACACTTGCAAGGTGGGGCGGATGCGCAAGCCGGCATCGCGCCCGCCCCGTATTAGTTGAAAAACCTGGGCGATGAATTCAATTTCGCGGATGCCGCCCGGCCCCAGTTTGATGTTGTCAATTCGATCACGCCGCTGCACTTCCTGACCAATTTGGGCATGCAGTTTTCGCATTGATTCGAATGCGCCAAAGTCGAGATACTTGCGGAATATGAACGGTTGCACGAGCTGCATCAGATTTTGTGTGGCGGGATAATCTGCCGGAGAGATAACCCGGGCTTTAATCCAGGCGTAACGCTCCCATTCCCGCCCTTGCGATACCAGATATTCTTCCAGTGCCGCGAAACTCATTACCAGCGGGCCGCTGTCTCCGTATGGCCGTAAACGCATGTCCACGCGGAATACGTAGCCCTCCCGGGTGAGTTCGTTAATCAGATTGATGAGGCGGCGACCCAAGCGGGTAAAAAAATCGTGGTTACTGATACTACGGGAACCATTGGTGTCACCATCTTCCGGATAGATGAAAATCAGATCAATGTCGGAAGAAACATTGAGCTCCATGCCACCCAGTTTGCCCATGCCAATCACCAGCAGTTGTTGCGGTGTTGCGCTTGATGTGCCCAATGGTTGGCCGAACTGTTGGGTCAGCGCCTCCATAAGGAAATGTTGTGCACGTTGCACGGCTAGCTCCGCCAGTGCGGACATGCAGGTCATGACTTCTTCCAGATTAGCCAGTCCGCCCAAATCGCGCGTCAGCAATTTGAGCATAACGCGCTTACGCAAGCGACGCAGCGCGTGTGATAACGATTCTTCGTCCGTTACGGGCATAACATCCAACCAGGCCGTAATTTCATCCCGGGTGCAAGGTTGATCATATTGTGTGCGTAGCCATGGCAGCAGCTCGGATTCACTGTCGAGCAGGCGTTGGGCATACCGGCTGCAGCGCAGGGTAAGCTGTAAAGCAATGTCAAAATTGGCGGTGGGGGGTGTGATGACGGTATTCATAG
>JBIIMQ010000198.1:0-2579 GCA_044337935.1 Candidatus Nitrotoga sp. | reverse complement strand
AGGGGAAGTTTCGCAGTTGGCATGGCTTGAAAAATTCTCATGCCTTTACAGGAAAATCAGTTTGAATTTATATTTGCATGAGCAATTTTACAATGAGAATTTTTGCGTCAACCATGCATAGCGAGCAGAGCGGGACACTTTTTCACTGGGCCGCCAACGGAACTATTCTTCCTCAATAGCAAACAGCCTTCGGTGCTCTTTAATGGCATAACGATCAGTCATGCCAGCAATATAATCGGATACGGTGCGGGCACGATCGATTTGCGCCTGCCTTTGAAATTGCGGAGGCAACAGGCGATTATCTTCCATAAAGGCCTGAAATAAATCGCTGATGATACGGCGCGCTTTTGCATTCATGCGCATGACACGGTAATGCCGATATAGATTCGTATGCAGGAAAACTTTAAGTTCGTGCTGCTGCGCATGAATCTCGGCACTGAACGCTGCCAAAGGGGGCGCAGCTCGAACATCGGCGATATTTTGCACCGCTACAGCCCGGATCCTTTCTTCAGTTTCGCGGATTACATCGGTTGCAAGCGTATTAATCATGCGCCGAATTGTTTCGTGAATCAGGCGACGTTCAGTCAAACCAGGGTAAGCTTGTCGCACCGCATCAAGATGGTTGGCAAACAATCGCACCGAAGAAAATTGTTCCTGCGTCACCAATCCCGAGCGCAGTCCGTCATCCACATCATGATTGTTATAGGCGATTTCATCGGCCAAATTAACAATCTGCGCTTCCAGTGATGGCCGCTGCTGGTTCAGAAAACGTTCGCCCACCGCCCCCAATTTGGCGGCATTAACCGGCGAGCAATGTTTGAGTATGCCTTCGCGCGTTTCGAAGCACAGATTAAGTCCATCAAAGGCGGCATAATGATCTTCGAGCACATCCACCACGCGTAGTGATTGTAGATTGTGCTCGAAGCCACCGTAATCCTTCATGCAGGCATTAAGTGCTTTCTGCCCGGCATGGCCGAATGGCGTGTGGCCGAGATCATGAGCGAGTGATATAGCCTCAACAAGATCTTCATTTAATTTCAGATACCGTGCGATGGAGCGAGCAATTTGCGCCACTTCCATGCTATGGGTTAGCCGAGTACGAAACAAATCGCCTTCATGGTTAACAAATACCTGTGTCTTATACTCTAGGCGACGAAAGGCGGTAGAGTGAATGATGCGATCGCGATCACGCTGAAATTCGCTGCGCCCAAAAGGCGCTTCCTCGCGATTCATCCTGCCGCGAGTATTACTTTCTGTTATCGCATAAGGTGCAAATTCAGCCATGCGCGCCATTTACTACCAAGGTTTGCCGCAATAATTCGGGTTCCACATTGTCACTTACCACTGCATTACCGATTTCTTTAAGCAGCACGAAGCGAATTTTACCGCCAACCACTTTCTTGTCTAACCCCATCAATTGCATGTATTTCTCCACCCCTAATGCCGGAGCGACGACCGGCAGGCAGGCACGCTCAAACAATTTCCGGATACGTGTCACATCGTTGTCGCTTAACCAACTCAAACGACACGACAAATCGGCAGCCATGATCGTTCCCGCAGCGACTGCTTCGCCGTGCAGCCATGCGCCATAACCCATACCTGTCTCGATAGCATGCCCAAAAGTGTGCCCCAAGTTAAGCAGGGCGCGCTCTCCGTTTTCCCGCTCGTCTGCAGCGACCACTTCGGCCTTGTTCTGGCAACTGCGGGTAATGGCGTATTGCAGGACATCCGCATCGCGGGCCAATAATTTTTCCATGTTCTGTTCCAGCCATTCAAAGAATGGCATATCGCGAATCAAACCATATTTGATGACTTCCGCAATGCCGGCACGCAATTCCTGATCCGACAGTGTATTCAGTGTGCTGATATCGGCAAGCACAATTTTGGGCTGATAAAATGCCCCGATCATATTTTTGCCCAGCGGATGGTTGATACCGGTCTTGCCACCAACCGAAGAATCTACCTGCGACAGCAGCGTAGTAGGAATCTGAATAAACGGAACACCGCGCAAATAAGTCGCGGCAGCATAACCCGTCATGTCCCCTATCACCCCGCCGCCCAAGGCGATCAAGGGTGTATTACGTTCGCACCGATGAGAAAGCAGTGCGTCATAAATCAACCCCAGTGTTTCTGAATTTTTGTATTGTTCACCATCCGGCAAAATGACGGGAATGGTGTCTACGCCATGAGATTGCAGCACAGTTCGCAATAATTCCAAGTACAACGGTGCCACTGTAGTATTAGTCACCACTGCCGCTTTCTTGCGGGGTATGTGCGACAGCAATAACTCTGCGTGTCCCAGTAAATCACTGCCGATATAAATTGAATAACTGCGATCTGCTAGTCCAACGGTTAATACTTGCATATATTTTGAACGTTTCGTGAAGATTGCATCATAAATTGCGGACGATACTATTTTGTTTTGAATAATCAGAGCCTAAACCAAAAAATTGTCCGGTCATTTCTGCACTGACTAAAATCCAATAGAGCTGGACAAAAAAATCAATTAATAACAAACCAGTCAATAAAATTTCCTGATCTTCTCTGTTTCAAATGCGAACAAAGCTGTTAGCCGATTA
>JBIIMQ010000079.1:0-9086 GCA_044337935.1 Candidatus Nitrotoga sp. | reverse complement strand
ATTGGAGCGGTTGCTGTTGGTGAATTGATTTTGGCGTGGCATGTCAGACTCCTCAAGTTGTTTAGTGGTCTGCTGATAAAGCAAATGAACACTTCAAGGGTTGAGCCTGAGCATTCTGGTAACTCCGCTATCTTTTTTTCAAGACCGGAAGCTTTGCGTCGCCACCTCGCGATGGGTATGCCTTTTTCAGCTACCTAATAGATCGACCATATTTTGGTAAACTTTAGGGTATTAATAAAAAAATTCCGGATAATTTTCAGCGGGTATTCGTCTTGTTGATGAATATCAAATAATTTTAATAAATATCAATAGGTTGATCGATTAATCGGGTAGCTGTGTGCTGGCTTCAGGATTCCCTGAGTGTATTTGTAAATGCAGGCAGTTATATTCTTTCAAAAATGGTTGTTGAAATGCTGAAACACGTATAAGCAGTTTTGTAAGCAAAATATATGCCTTAATATATAAAGTCATGACTAAACAATTAGTTGGATATTTATTTCTGATTTATATTGAGCAACCAATCATGTAAATAATAAAAAACGTCTTTTTTTGGAGACAGTGAATTTTTATTTTTTGCTAGTATGCTGATTGTATAGATGTAATTTATGTCGTTGAAACTGAACATTCATTATGCGGGGCGCACAAAGAATTATTGAGGGGCTGCCGGTTATTATTAATTATGGCGGATGGCTTCTTTATGATCGGTTGCTGAACTTGTTGTTATGCCGCACAAATTTCGCCCTTGGCTAGATTTGTCGAAAATTTTTACACTGGTTCATTTGAGTGCGACTTGGTATGAACGGAATGGTTTAGGATAGTCCAGCGCAGTATTAATCCATCACAGGCAACATGTTTTCATCATGGATTAAGATACTGATTTTGTTGGTATTTTGTGGTGATGGTAATGAGGGGCTTGTGATCGCCCCGTCATTTGTATTGATGGTTTGGCAAGGATTCTTTAAAGCTTGAATTTTTGTTCGCCGAGGGGCGGGTTATTTTTTGTGTTTCTTCATCCATTCGCTGGCCCGTCGTTGAGCTTCGGCGATTTGTTCCGGCGTCATGAATGATTCCACAATTCCCAGCCCGCTTCCGATGTCTTCATCGTCGCCCAAGCCCGCAATATTGTTGACCCATTCGCCGGCAACTTTAAACCATTTGCCACCCGCACCGGCAATATTGAACCATTTGTGTGCTTCGACGTAATCACGGGGAACGCCCAAGCCCATGTCGTACATGACGCCGAGATTGTGCTGGGCTTCCACGTCGCCCTGTTCCGCTGCTTTATTCCACCAATAAACAGTTTGCTCGCTATCCTGGGGGACGCCTATGCCGTGGTCGTACATGAACCCCAGCTTAAATTGCGCGTGTACAACGTTTTGCTTGGCGGCTTTTTCGTACCAGAGTGCAGCTTCTTCGTCATCCTGAACGATGCCGTTGCCTTCTTCATACATAACGCCCATCTTGTATTGGGCTTGCGCAACCCCCTGGTCTGCGGCCTTGCGATACCAGGAAACGGCCTGTTTGTAATCCTGGGTAACGCCGTGGCCTTTTTCATATACGAGGCCCAGTGTGTATTGCGCCAATGCATCTCCTTTTTCCACCGCTTTTTGATACCAATGCACGGCTTTTTCGTAATCTTGCGCTACGCCCTGGCCCTTGTAATACATCACGCCCAAATTAAATTGGGCCTCCGCAAAACCTTGATCGGCGACTTTTTGATACCAGTGCATGGCCTGCTGGTAATCTTTTTTAATGCCCTGACCATCGGCATACATATTGGCCAAATAAAATTGCGCTTCCGCATGCCCGTGTTCTGCAGCTTTTGTTAATGATTCAACCGCTTTGAGATATTCTTTGCGGTTAATCAGTTTCATCCCATCCTCAAAATGTTTGGCGATTTCTTGAGGTGTTGGCGCTACCATAAAACGATCCTTTCCATTATTAGCAGATGCATAATTTTTCCGTTAAATTCGATGTGAGGCAATATTAACAATTGCGATGGTGTGAGTCGTGTCAGGCGTTTTGAATTTCTCGTGGCACATATATTGCAAGTTTATCAAAACATTCGTGTCTATTTCGTTACTTGTCCTGCTATATTAACCTATTGCCTTTGCCGGGATTGCTGGAGATGTGTGGACTGGTTGGAATTTAACCGGATACCGTTAGCGAAAAATTATTTTTCCCGGTGTTGAGGATTTATACCCGATCCGATTCGGGTGATAATTGCGGTTTTAGTGTTTGGGGTTTCAGTCCGTAGCTGCACGGTTGTTACAATGAACGAATGGATGCCACAGCGCATCGGCTGGCTTGAATCCATATGGGATAAAAGGATAGTGGCAATATGATGCTTATGCTTAGCAATGATGACGGGTATTTTTCGCCTGGCTTGGCTTGTCTGGCGGAGGCGCTGTCTGCTATTGCCGAAGTAATTGTGGTGGCGCCGGAACGTGATCGCAGTGGCTCAAGCAATTCTCTGACGTTGGATCGTCCGCTTAATTTACGCCGTGCGGCAAATGGTTTTTATTATGTAAATGGAACGCCGACCGACTGCGTTCACTTGGCGGTTACCGGTATGCTGGATACTCAACCGGACATGGTTATTTCCGGCATTAACGCGGGTGCCAATATGGGTGACGATACCATTTATTCAGGCACGGTGGCAGCTGCGACGGAAGGTTTCTTGCTGGGTATTCCGTCCATTGCTGTATCGCTGGCAGGCAGGGGGCTGGCGCATTACGACACCGCGGCACGCGTGGTGGTTGATTTAGTGCGGCATTTTGAAAAGCGCACTCATGTCCAGCCATGGTTGCTCAATGTGAATGTGCCGGATATTCCGTATGAGCAATTGCAAGGCCGTGAAGTAACCCGTCTGGGTAAGCGCCATAAGGCCGAGCCGGTGATAAAGAGTACCAATCCGCACGGTGAGACGGTGTATTGGGTTGGCGCGGCCGGCAAGGCGCAGGATGCGGGTGCGGGTACGGATTTTTATGCGATTGAGCAGCATCGCGTATCGATTACGCCGTTACAGATGGATCTGACGCAATATAGCCAGTTGGATGCGGTTGGGGCGTGGCTGACGGGTAATGGCGCATGAGCGGACGCCTTAACGGGATTGGCATGACCTCGCAGCGTACACGCGGGCGGTTGATAGAGCGGTTGCGCGCGCGCGGGATCGAGGATGAGGTTGTCTTGGCTGCAATGAATGTGGTGCCGCGCCACATATTTGTTGATGAAGCGTTGGCCAGTCGTGCTTATGACGATGTGTCGTTACCGTTGGGGTTTGGTCAGACCATTTCACAGCCTTACATTGTGGCGCGCATGATTGAAATTTTGCGCAAGGGTATGGCGTTAAAGCGTGTGTTGGAAGTGGGTACCGGTTGCGGTTACCAAGCGGCCGTGTTGGCGCAGGTGGCGCAGGAGGTTTATTCGGTGGAGCGTGTGCGGCCTTTGTATGAGCGTGCGGCAGGCTACATGAAAGAATTGCAGGTTAGAAATGTGACCTTGCGTTATGCGGATGGCAACGTTGGTTTGCCGACATCTGCGCCATTTGACGGAATTATTATGGCGGCGGCAGCCACGCATATATCTCCGGCATTGCTGGAACAGCTGGCGGTGGGTGGGCGAATGGTTCTGCCATTGGGCGCGCAGGAGCAGGTTTTGTGCCTGATTGAGCGCGGGGTGCAGGGCTACCGCGAAACTCGTTTGGAGGCGGTGAAATTCGTGCCACTATTGATGGGGAAAGTATGATTCAGAGTCGATCCGCTGGTCGGATGCTGTCCATGGCGGGTGCGGTCGTTGTCGCAGTAGTATTAACGGGTTGCGCTGCCAGTGGATCTCGTGCGCCTGTGGTGGAGCGCGGGGCAGATCATGAAATGGAGAATGGAACCGGTTCGAGAAAACCGGTCCAGGCGGCAGTTGTGCCGTCCACGAAAGCGGTGCCGCATGATAAAGACGGGCGTCCGTTGATTCACGTGGTGCAAAAAGGGGAGACTTTGCACAGCATCGCTTTTAACTATGGTTTGGATTATCGCGAAATCGCCGACTTAAATGGCATTCAAAATCATGATTTGATTCAGTCGGGTAAGGAATTGCGTTTGCCTGTGGCCGGTACTGCTGCTGCGGTTAAACCGGTGGCTGAAAGCAAATCTTTGGATGTGTCTGTCAAGAATCAACCCAGAGTGACCAAGCTACCCTATACCGGGCAGGCAGTGGCGCAGATTGAAAAAATACAGGAAGGCCTGCAAAAAACCGAAGTGATGGCGGTTAAGGAGCAGGCCAAGCCTGAAGTTAGAACCGAGGCTAAAACTGACGGTAATACCGATGATGATGGAGGCGTGTTGGAGTGGGGTATGCCAACATCCGGGACATTGATCAGTGAGTTTTCCGAATCTGCCGGTCGCAAGGGAATTGATATTGCCGGTAAACAGGGCCAGCCGATCGTTGCCAGTTCGTCTGGCAAAGTTGTATACAGCGGCAACAGTTTGCGCGGATACGGTAAGCTGATCATCATCAAGCATAACAAGGTTTACCTCAGTGCTTATGCCCATAACGACCAGTTGTTGGTGAAGGAAGGGCAGATGGTTAACAAAGGGCAAAAGATCGCAGAGATGGGTAATACTGATACGGATCAGGTTCGTCTGCACTTTGAGATACGCCGCTTTGGCAAACCGGTTGATCCCGCCAAATATCTACCACTCGTAAAGTCTTGAGTAATCCTGATCTTGATGTAACTGACCATAGTCGCGATAGCGCAGGATTGCGCTACGTTTATCCCGTGGTGTCGCGGCGGGCGGGCGGTGTGTCAGTCGGCATCAATCTTAATCCCAATAATGCTTGTAATTGGCGTTGCATCTATTGCCAGGTGCCGGAGCTTAAGCGCGGCACGGCTCCGCGAATTGATCTGGTGCTGCTGGAACAGGAATTGCGCGGTTTCCTGCAGGAGTTGTTGCACGGTGATTTTATGCAGCGCCGTGTGCCGGAAGGCGCACGCCGCATTAATGATATTGCGTTGTCCGGTAACGGTGAGCCGACCAGTGCCAAGGAGTTTGAGCAAGTGATTGCGCTCATCGGCAATCTGCGGCAAGAGTTGGCGTTGCCTGCTCATATCAAGTTGATTCTGATTACTAACGGCAGCCTGATGCACCGCAAAAACGTGCAGCAAGGCTTGCGTCAGATGGCGCAGCTTAATGGTGAAGTGTGGTTCAAAATTGACCGTGCCAGCAAAGCCGGTATACAGCGAATCAACTCTACCCGTACAAGTATGGCCAAGGTGCGCGAGAATCTCGCCACCGCCATAGCATTGTGCCCGACCTGGCTGCAAACCTGTTGGTTCATGTTGGATGGCGAGCCGCCGGGCAAGCAGGACGAGGACGATTATCTGGATTTTTTGGCCGCATTGATACGTGACAACATTAAACCCGAGGGGGTGTTGCTTTACAGTTTGGCACGCCCCACGCTGCAACCGGAGGCGCCGAAATTGGCTGCATTGCCGACGCAGCAATTGGAAGCGTTCGCGGCACGTATTCGGGCATTGGGCGTGGAAGTTAAGGTTGCAATATGAGTCGGGAGGTGGTTTCCGGCCATGTTTTTTTTGCTGTGTGGTTTTTTTGAAAAAATAAGTCCGTTGCATTTAATCACGCACTCGAAGAATAACCCGCCTGCCTTTAGGTATAATCCGCGCCTTGTTTATTTTTTGAATTCACCATGAGTATTTTGGTCTGGATTATTACCACCTGCGCTATAGGGGGTGCGTTGAGCGTGGTGTGTGCCGCATTATTTGCGCTCAGTAGCCGAACGCAGCATTACCTCGGTGGTATGGTGAGTTATGCAATCGGTGCGCTGCTTGGGGCTGTATTTCTCAATATTTTACCCGGAGCGATAAAATTAACCCCTGATGTGGCCATTTTGAGCGGCACGGTGCTGTTTGGCATCCTGCTGTTTTTTATTCTGGAAAAACTGGTGTTGTGGCGGCACTGTCACCATGAACATTGCGAAGCCCACCAGACAATCAACACAGGACATGGGCATGATCATGGTCGCAGTGGCATGATGATCATCATAGGCGATGCTTTCCATAATTTTGTGGATGGCATCATCATTGCGGCGGCTTTTTTGACGGACATTCATCTGGGACTTGTTACAGCGCTGGCCATCATTGCACACGAAATTCCGCAGGAAGTAGGTGATTTTGCAATCCTGCTGCATTCCGGTTACAGCAAATTGCGTGCCTTTCAATTGAATTTAATATCCAGCTTCGCCTCGGTTGCAGGCGGCGTGCTTGGATATTTCACCTTGCAGACCATGCAGTCGTGGATACCGTCGTTACTGGCGTTGGCAGCTGCAAGCATGATTTATGTCGCGGTGGCAGACCTGATTCCCGGGTTGCACAAGCGCGTGCAATTACGCGACACCGTGCAGCAAGTGGTGTTGATTGTATTAGGCGTGGCAACGGTATGGTTGATGAGCGTGTTAATGGTAGAGTAGAAAAAACGTTCTCTCCTGCACTATCACGTACAACTCTTTGTGTAATCATCAAGAACGCAGCGAAGATAAAGCTGACAGCAAGAAAAAGTATGTTTAATCCGATAGATAAAGTTAAAACATGAGCAAACAGAACACAGCGCCACGCGTGGGCTTCGTCTCCCTTGGTTGTCCCAAGGCAACGGTGGATTCGGAGAGTATTCTTTCCCGTTTGCGCGCGGAGGGTTACATTATTTCGCCCAATTATGCGGATTCCGATTTGGTGGTGGTTAACACATGCGGTTTTATTGAAAGTGCGGTGGTCGAGTCGCTTGAAGCAATCGGTGAGGCGTTGGTTGAAAATGGAAAAGTTATTGTAACCGGTTGTCTGGGAGCCAAGGGGGATGTGGTAAAAGAAGCACATCCAAAAGTTTTGGCTGTTACTGGTCCGCATGCGACAGATGAAGTAATGGAGGCGATACACGCCCATTTACCCAGGTTGCATGATCCATACAGCGATTTGGTGCCGCCGCAGGGGATTCGGCTGACACCCAAGCATTATGCTTATGTGAAAATTTCCGAGGGTTGTAACCATCGTTGTACTTTTTGCATCATTCCCAGTATGCGCGGAGATCTGGTAAGCCGTCCGGTGGGGGACGTGATGCAGGAAGCGCAAAATCTGGTGAACGCAGGCGTAAAAGAATTACTGGTAATCTCGCAAGATACCAGTGCGTATGGTGTGGACGTAAAATATCGAACAGGTTTTTGGGGTGGCAGGCCGATCAAAACGCGAATGACCGAACTGGTACAAGCAATGGGAGAGTTGGGCGTATGGGTACGATTGCATTACGTGTACCCTTATCCGCATGTGGACGAGGCCATTCCGTTGATGGCGCAGGGGAAAATTCTGCCTTATCTGGATATTCCTTTTCAGCACGCCAATGCGCGAATTCTTAAATTGATGAAACGCCCTGCCAGTAGTGAAAACGTGCTTGCGCGTGTTCGGCAATGGCGAAATATTTGCCCGGATATTACGTTACGCAGTACTTTTATCGTCGGATTCCCTGGTGAAACAGATGAGGAATTTGAAGAGCTGCTCGATTTTCTCGAAAAGGCTCAATTGGATCGCGTTGGAGCATTTATGTATTCGCCGGTGGAAGGTGCGGCAGCCAATAATTTGCCGGATCATATCCCGTCGGAAGTTCAGCAGGAACGTTTGAGCCGTTTGATGCAATTGCAGGAAGAAATCAGTGGTGAACGTTTAGCACGAAAAATAGGCAAGACCATACAGGTGTTGGTGGATGAAGTGGACGAGGAGGGCGCAATTGCGCGTAGTTCATCCGATGCGCCGGAAATTGATGGTCAGGTTTTCATTGATAATGGCCAAGCATTAAAGGCGGGTGATTTCGTGACTGTCCGAATAACGGATTCCGATGAGCATGATTTATGGGCGGAAATAGTTTAACCGGCGTTTTGAAACCCGTATTCCCTAGTTTATCGTGTGGATTTGGTATAGTTGTGCAAATTGATTCAGGTTTGTGCGAGGATATTCGCGTTTTTTGTTTAATCCAGTTCTGTTGTTTTTATCGATTTAAGCTAAAACAAAATTAAAGGGAAGAAGTCATGCTGAAGATAAACAGGCAAAAAATTACCGCTACCATTATTTCTGGATCGATCCTGTTGATGGGGGGCATGACCGCTTGCGGCAAAATGCAATCTTCCGAATCCCTTGTTAATGAGGCCAAACAATATCAACAGAAGGGTGATAACAAGACCGCTATTATCCAGCTGAAAAATGCGTTACAAAAAAACCCGGATGATGTTGAGGCCCGTTATTTGCTGGGTACTATTTACAATGAAACAGGTGATTCCCCGTCAGCCGAGAAAGAGCTCCGCAAGGCGTTGAGTTTGGGTATGAGTTCCGCCAAGGTGTCTCCCGGTTTAGGCAATAGCTTGCTTATGCAAGGCAAATTTCAGGTGGTTCTGGATGAAATAAAGCAGGTTCCAGGGGAAAAAGAATCCGCTGAAATATCATCTCTGCGTGGTAATGCTTACTTGGCCTTAGGCAAGGGCAAAGAGGCCAAAGAATCGTTTGAGCAGGCCTTGAAAATCAAGCCTGATTTTCCTGATGCGCTGATTGGATTAGCCAAGCATGCCATCACAGAGAAAAATATTGATGTTGCAACCACCTTCTCAGAGCAGGCTGTAACCAAAAATCCACAAAATGCGGATGCTTTGCTTTTTAAAGGCGATTTTTTGCGCGCCCAAGGGAAAATCGAACCCGCTCTTGCTGCCTATGACCAGGTTTTGAAATTACAGCCGGACAATAACGCGGCACATCTTAACAAAGCATTCCTGGAAATTGGCACAGGGAAATTTGATTTGGCCAAGGCAGATATTGACGCGGCTCGTAAAACGTCACCTAAAAATTTAATGGTGGTTTATGCGCAAGCATTGCTGGATTTCCGCCAGGGGAAACACGCTTTGGCTTTAGAATCTTTGCAGCAGGTTTTGCGTGCGGCACCGGAGCATATGCCCAGCATTTTGATGGCCGGAGCGGTGCAGCTTGCGTTGGGGTCAATGCCGCAAGCTGAACAACACTTGAAAAAATATCTTGAGAAATATCC
>JBIIMQ010000202.1:0-2598 GCA_044337935.1 Candidatus Nitrotoga sp. | reverse complement strand
GTAGATGTATTTTTATCAAAAGTAAAGTTAGAAGATGCTCCGGATATTCCACCATCATTAAAAATGACTTCAGTATCATTACCTGCAATAGGACCTATGAGACCCTGAGTACCTTGGGTTCCTTGAGTTCCTTGTAATCCCTGAGTTCCTTGTCTACCCTGAAGACCTTGAAGACCCTGGGTTCCTTGAGTACCCTGGGTTCCTTGTAGACCTTGAAGACCTTGAGTTCCTTGTAGACCTTGAAGACCTTGAGTTCCTTGAACACCTTGAGTACCTTGATCTCCCTGCAGACCTTGTAATCCCTGAGTTCCTTGGGTTCCTTGAGTTCCTTGTAATCCTTGATTTCCCTGGAGACCCTGGGTTCCTTGTACTCCTTGATCCCCCTGAAGACCTTGGAGACCCTGAGTTCCTTGGAGACCTTGGGTTCCTTGAGTGCCCTGATTTCCCTGAAGACCCTGAAGACCCTGATTTCCTTGAAGACCCTGGAGACCTTGAGTACCCTGCACTCCTTGATCTCCTTGAAGACCTTGAGTACCCTGTACTCCTTGATCGCCTTGCAGACCTTGAAGACCCTGCACTCCTTGATTACCTTGCAGACCTTGAAGACCCTGAAGACCTTGGAGACCCTGAAGACCTTGGGTTCCTTGGGTTCCTTGAACACCTTGTGTTCCCTGATCACCTTGAAGACCCTGAAGACCTTGAACACCTTGAGTACCTTGAACACCTTGTGTTCCCTGATCACCTTGAAGACCCTGAAGACCTTGGGTTCCTTGAGTACCTTGAAGACCCTGAAGACCTTGAGTACCCTGCAGACCTTGAGTTCCTTGAGTTCCTTGAGTACCTTGAAGACCCTGAAGACCCTGAGTACCCTGCAGACCTTGAGTTCCTTGAACACCCTGAGTTCCTTGATCACCTTGAAGACCCTGGGTTCCTTGAACACCTTGTGTTCCCTGATCACCCTGTAGACCTTGTAAACCCTGAGTACCCTGCAGTCCTTGAGTTCCCTGAGTTCCTTGATCTCCTTGAAGACCTTGGAGACCTTGAGTTCCTTGGGTTCCCTGAGTTCCTTGCAAACCTTGCAAACCCTGTAAACCTTGGGTTCCCTGAGTCCCTTGAGTACCTTGTACACCCTGAGTTCCTTGATCACCCTGTAAACCCTGTAGACCCTGGGTTCCTTGAGTACCCTGAGTACCTTGAGTGCCTTGTAGACCTTGAGTTCCCTGGAGACCTTGAACGCCTTGATCACCCTGAAGACCCTGAAGACCTTGCGTTCCCTGCAATCCTTGAGTTCCTTGGGTTCCTTGAATACCCTGAATAGCTGCGTTTTGAATGGTCGATTTTTTCAGTTGACCATCAGAATTATCATAATAGAGAATATAATCATCAGAACTTGCCGATACTTCTGGTCTATCGGAAATAATTCCAGGATTTACACTTCTTAAGTTAGAATTTGTAATGCCAATTCCAAGTGTCGTTGAAGAAAGTACCGATACTTCATCAATTTTGTAGGATTTTCCTGATGATAGGTCAAAGTTTTCACTCGACTTAAGAGCATCGGAAGAAAAATCATAAGTTAAAGTCTTGCTAATATTTGTAGCGCCGATGCTAATACCGGCTCCGTCAAGTAGCAGGTTATTAGATATTGTTGTTGCTATACCGACATTAAAATCTGCTAATTCAATTACCGTCGAATTGATGACGGTTTGAGTTCCATCAACATATAAATCTCCCTTAATTCTGACAAGACCAGTATTATCTCCTACAGCGGCAGGATCAATAATTAATTCTGAAGGTCCAAAGATAGTATTAGTATTAATTCCAATACCATTTACACCCCCCACCTGCAATGTGGAGTTGGAATCAACATAGGTTAAATTATTAGAACCAGTAGGATTATTATTTTCGTCCTTATATACTACTTGATTTGCAGAACCAGCAACTGGTCCAGTTTGTCCTTGAGTACCTTGGAGACCTTGATTGCCTTGAAGACCTTGATTGCCTTGAAGACCCTGGAGACCTTGAAGACCTTGTGTTCCCTGAGTACCTTGTACTCCTTGATTACCTTGAGTACCTTGGAGACCCTGAAGACCTTGAACACCTTGATCGCCCTGGAGACCCTGAAGACCTTGTGTTCCCTGCAGACCTTGGGTTCCTTGGGTTCCTTGAAGACCTTGGGTTCCTTGGGTTCCTTGAAGACCTTGGGTCCCCTGAACACCTTGAGTTCCTTGAACGCCTTGATCTCCTTGGAGACCTTGATTTCCTTGAAGACCTTGGTTACCTTGAAGACCCTGGGTTCCTTGAACACCCTGATCACCTTGAAGACCCTGAACGCCCTGAACACCTTGAGTTCCTTGAGTACCCTGAGTTCCCTGAACACCTTGATTTCCTTGAAGACCTTGAGTACCCTGCAGACCTTGTGATCCCTGAACACCTTGAGTTCCCTGTACACCTTGAGTTCCTTGATCACCCTGGAGACCTTGAGTGCCCTGGAGACCTTGTAAACCTTGTAGACCTTGGTTACCCTGAAGTCCCTGGAGACCTTGATTTCCTTGAGTTCCTTGAAGACCCTGAAGACCCTGGTTTCCTTGAGTTCCCTGA
>JBIIMQ010000197.1:0-2608 GCA_044337935.1 Candidatus Nitrotoga sp. | reverse complement strand
GCGCTTGCTCCATTCGTCCGGGCTGCTACCAATCTCGTCTACCGCGAAGCCGAGCATCGTTTTCCAGCGCGTGCTAAAGAACACTCTGCTCTCCGGGACGTTCCAGTCCCAGAGTCCATCGCCGGAGCCTTCGATGGCGAATTTCCAGCGAAACTCGCTCTCGCGCAGGGCTTCATCGGCCTTTTTGCGCTCGGTGACGTCATAAAAGGCAACCATTTGTTCACCGGTATATCCAACATCAATAGCTGAAGCAGATACCATGAAGCAACGTTCTAACCCATCTTTACACTGAATTTTTAATTCGATAGGCTCGAATGGTTGGCTTGTACGTTTTGCTTCTTCTAGACTTTTCTGCCATTTGTCGGTAACCCATTGGCGATACTGTGGATCTGGGTAAGCATATGGCCACCAGTCTGCTATGGTAGGTATATCCTCTAATGTATAGCCAATCTGGCGAATGAAAGCATTGTTCAGATAAGTGATATTTCCTTGATCATCATTGAAAGCGAGAGGTACTGGCGATGCTTCAACTGTGGCAAGTTGTCTGTACATACTATTCGTTAGTTCGATTTCAGCTTGTTTGCGCTCGGTGATGTCGCTATAGGTACCGACATAATGAGTGACGACATTGTCCTTATTCTTTACTGTGGAGACGGTGAGCCGGTGGAGTCTTGTTTCTCCGCTCTTGATTCGGTTCCAGATTTCTCCCTGCCACGATCCACTGCTTAGAATACTTCCCCACATCACGGTATAAAAATGGGCGTCCTGCCGATCTGATTGGATAAAGTTCATATCTCGGCCAACGACTTCTTCTACGGTATAGCCGGTGATTTTAGAGAAAGCTGAGTTGGCGCGTAGCACCACACTATGGACATCGGTAACAACGATGCCGTCTTGAGTTTCGAAGGCAGAAACAGCAATACGAAGATCGCTTTCATTTATATTTCGTTCACGTTCTAACTCGATAAGGCTGGCTTGTTTTTTAGCCAACCAACCCAGCACACTGTCTTCATTATCCGCAGTAGCATGGATTGCGGTTGATAAATCATCCGTTCCAATGTTCAATATCAGTGAATATATTTCTTGTGGCGTGCCGCCCAATTGCTTTTTTAGATTTGAATAAGCCCGCATAAATATGAAGGTAAATCCAATTGCAAATGCGATGAGTAAGGCGCGTAAAGATATTGAAAGCATCTCAGCGTTGTTCACCGCGGCGGTGGTGCGCATGTCCACCATCGAGATCACGTCGTTAATCGGTTTCATGATGGCAGATTTAGCCTGACGATAGGCTTCGTCATGTAGTATTAAAACTGCTTTGTTGTATTCAGCTACATTTTCAGTGACAACTGCGGCTTCACTTAAGCGCATTGCTTCAAATTCAATTTTAGTAAGAGCGTCGGACTTGGTCTTAGCTGTGATAAGCTTCTGAATTTCTTGTTCAGAAAAGTTGGCCTGTCGTATTAAATCAAGTAGAGAAATCGATTGATGGCCGCTAGCGTCTGGCGGCACATCGTCAGCAAGAACAAAGTCCCGATATATTTGCTGATATTGCACTGGTCGCAGTTTTTTGCCATTGCGAATATCGAGAATATCTTGGTAGTATTTTTTGTAGCGAGGGTTGCCAGTCGCCACATAAATTCGCACCATTTTTGTCAAGTCCTCTGAGGACTGGCGTAGCTCATCTGTCAGCTGCAAGGACTGAATGCGCAATTCGATGGCTCTAACAACTCGTTCTTCTAACCACACATAGGTAGCAAACCCCGCCGCAATAAAGACGAGCATGCCAATCAACAACCATAGGTTGCGATTGAATGTAGTCGGTGCAAGGTTTTTTGTCGCCTTAGATATTGTTTTGATGGGCATAGGCCATAATACAGCAGAGGAACTATAGCATGTTACCAGAATTGATTCACTTTTTGATCTTGCACAATGCAGTTGAAATGTACTTGCGCTTCCGGATTTACCTCGAAAAACTTGAGCATGTCCCGACCAAGACCACTCGCAAGGTTTATTATTTCCACTCTGCCCGTATGAGAAGCGTTTATCTTTCTATCCAATTGCTGGCGCAAATATTCAACGCGGTTTCGTACCGCATGAACCGCAGTCTGAATAATGCATGTACGCATCCCACATCGACAAATGGGTTTTATCGGATATATATCGCGTGTATATCCGGTCAATAATTTCGTAGTCACCCGCATAACCGAGCGGTTTCTGAAATACGAAACCCTGCATGGTTTCAACAGAAATTGCTTCTCCCAGCACTTCTCTTAGGCGCATTAAATCATCCGAGGTAAGATTTCCGTTCCGTGCTTGTTCGGCAATTCCTGCGATCCAGGCATCAAGATCATAAAAATCTTCTACAGATGGGCCGCCTTTGTTAACGTGGCTTTTCAAATATCTTATGTGACGATCCATTTTCTATAATTATAGATTCGGCCATTAAATAGTTTAAACTTTTGGTGATTTTGCATGTCGTAGTTGCATGGAAAAAATAGACGCCAGAACCCTCAAAGACGAAGCACTGTATGAACGCCGCAGGCAAGTCATCCGACTACATAAGCGTGGTGGCAGTCCCACGCAAATAGCTCAAGTTTCGGAGTTGAGC
>JBIIMQ010000078.1:0-9159 GCA_044337935.1 Candidatus Nitrotoga sp. | reverse complement strand
CTGCCTTATTTCCCACCCAAGTAATAGTATATGTGGCGGCAAACGTAGATACACCGCGCACCAAAAATACGGCCAAAATATACAACGGGATTAACCGAATAGTAAGCTCATCTTTATGCACAAATGTGCCATCCAAAATGGTCTTCAGCAATACGGGTAAAACTGCTTCCGTACCCGCAGCCACCGCCATACTGAGAATGGAGAGTGCAAATATTCGCCAATACGGTTTGGTATAGCCAAGTAACCGCAAATAAAGCTGTGAACTAGTCATATGTATAGCGTGCACGCTAAGTTTGCAGTGTAATTAAATTTGTTCAATCTGATTTTGTAAAGCATCGAGTTACATCAATGTCTGACACGTAGGCGCAAATAGTACGCTACGAGCTACTCGGTAGGCAATTAAACAGCCTATTTTGTTGGCGTAACGAAATCTTGGGCGACACCATCCACGTATAGCATAATTATCAAGCTACATTTTCTAATGACGTACCAATACCTCAGCCCTATGCTTGCTGACATCAATAAAAACTCAGCAGACTTGCCGTAAGTCCGGTAGAGATGCTGTACGCTGCGAATGATCAGCCCTGTTTAACATCAAGGGCTGCATTCACAGTCTGCATTAATTTGGCTTATTAATACCTGGGGTAGGAAAAGGCCAAATTGAAGCAGGACGCACAGCTGTCGGAGCTGCAGGAGCTGGAGCCGCAGGTTTTTTCTCAGACACAACCACATTGGCTTCAGGCTTTTTAGCTGCTGCTGGTTTAGCGGCTGGCTTTTTAGCTGCTGCTGGCTTAGCGGCTGGCTTTTTAGCTGCTGCTGGCTTAGCGGCTGGCTTTTTAGCTGCTGCTGGCTTAGCGGCTGGCTTTTTAGCTGCTGCTGGTTTAGCGGCTGGCTTTTTAGCTGCTGCTGGTTTAGCGGCTGGCTTTTTAGCTGCTGCTGGTTTAGCGGCTGGCTTTTTAGCTGCTGCTGGTTTAGCGGCTGGCTTTTTAGCTGCTGCTGGCTTAGCGGCTGGCTTTTTAGCTGCTGCTGGTTTAGCGGCTGGCTTTTTAGCTGCTGCTGGTTTAGCGGCTGGCTTTTTAGCTGCTGCTGGTTTAGCGGCTGGCTTTTTAGCTGCTGCTGGCTTAGCGGCTGGTTTAGTTTTTTTCACTGCTGCCATTTCAACCTCCTTTGGTGATCAAAGTTCAAAGAAATACAACATTAACAACTACTACCTTCCCCAGCACACACCTTACAGTGCGACCGAAGCCTGTTAATCCCATGACAACGCGCCCCCTGTTTGATATTCGGTAACGCGTGTTTCGAAGAAATTCTTCTCCTTCTTGAGATCAATTATTTCAGCCATCCACGGAAACGGGTTCACAGCTCCTGGGTACAGCACATCCAGCCCAATTTGTTGACAGCGGCGGTTAGCGATAAAGCGCAAATATTCCTTGAACATCGATGCGTTCATACCGAGAATACCCCGGGGCATAGTATCCTCGGCGTAACGGTACTCGAGACTTACCCCTTTCTGCATAAGACCGCGAATTTCTTCACGAAACTCGGGAGTCCACAGATGAGGATTTTCCAGCTTGATCTGATTAATCACATCTACACCAAAATTGAGGTGCATTGATTCATCCCGCATAATGTACTGATACTGCTCGGCAGCACCGGTCATTTTATTTTGGCGTCCAAGGGCTAAAATTTGCACAAAACCAACGTAAAAAAACAAACCTTCCATAATACAAGCAAATACAATCAAACTACGTAATAACTGGCGATCCGCTTCCGGTGTGCCTGTTTTAAAATCCGGGTTGGTCAAAGTATCGATAAAGGGCAACAAAAATTCATCTTTTTCTCTGATACTTGAAACTTCGTGATACATGTTGAATATTTCACCTTCATCCAGCCCAAGGCTTTCAACGATATATTGATAAGCATGCGTATGTATCGCCTCTTCAAACGCTTGGCGTAACAGATACTGACGACATTCCGGATTGGTGATATGGCGATACGTACCAAGCACAATATTGTTGGCAGCAAGACTATCTGCTGTTGTGAAAAAACCAAGATTGCGCTTGACCATAAGACGCTCATCTTCGGTAAGTCCATTGGGGGTTTTCCACAATGCAATATCAGCGGACATATTAATTTCCTGCGGCATCCAGTGGTTGGCGCAAGCCGACAGGTACTTCTCCCAAGCCCATTTGTATTTGAATGGAACCAACTGATTGACGTCGGCATTGCAATTAATAATGCGCTTATCTTCCACACGTATCCGCCCAGCCGAGCTGGACGCAATGGTATAGTCATTCATTGACACGACTCACATTCTGGATTGTCAATTGCACACATCGGTACCGCATTTAACTCCCCAGCTCGCGACGTGGACTTTTCCGCCGAAGTCGCGCCCATCGTACGTAAATAATATGTGGTCTTCAAACCACGCAACCATGCCAGCTTATAGGTTTCATCCAGTTTGCGCCCTGATACGCCAGCCATATAAATATTCAAAGATTGCGCTTGGTCTATCCACTTCTGGCGCCGTGCTGCCGCCTCTATTATCCATTGCGGCTCAATCTCAAATGCGGTCGCATACAGACTGCGTAATTCTGCCGGGATACGATCAATTTTGGCAAGGCTTCCATCAAAATATTTTAGATCGGCTATCATCACCTCATCCCATAATCCCAACCGCTTGAGGTCATTTACCAAATATTCATTAATAATGGTAAATTCCCCCGACAAATTCGATTTTACAAACAAGTTCTGATACGTCGGCTCAATACAGGCCGATACGCCGATAATATTCGATATAGTCGCGGTAGGCGCAATGGCAATGCAATTTGAGTTACGCATACCATACTGCTTAATACGCGCGCGCAACCTGCCCCAATCCATACCGGCGGACATATCCACCTCCACATTCCCTCCTCGTGACTGCCGCAGCAGCTCCAGCGTATCCTGCGGTAATATGCCCCGATCCCACAAGCTGCCACTATAACTTTCGTAACGACCCCGCTCTTCAGCCAACTCTGTAGATGCCCAATAAGCGTAGTAACACACCGCTTCCATGGAACTATCGGCAAATTCAATCGCTTTTTTAGAGCTATAAGGTATTCGCAGTTCATGCAGACAATCCTGAAAGCCCATAATACCCAACCCAACGGGCCGATGTTTAAAATTGGAGTTGCGCGCCTTTTCGACAGCGTAATAATTAATGTCTATTACGTTATCCAGCATACGCATGGCAGTAGTAATGGTGCGCTTAAGTTTCTCATGGTCAATCTGGCCGAATGAGTTCAGATGCGCCCTAAGGTTAACGGAACCAAGATTACATACAGCAATCTCGGAATCAGAAGTATTCAATGTGATTTCAGTACACAAATTAGAACTATGCACAGTACCAACGTGCTGCTGTGGTGAACGTACATTGCACGGATCTTTAAAAGCAATCCACGGATGACCCGTTTCAAATAGCATGGTCAACATTTTTCGCCACAGACTGGCTGCCGATACTTTTTTAAACAATGCAATTTCACCGCTCGCCGCCTTGGCTTCATACCCAATATAGGCCTGCTCGAATTCCGCACCAAATTTATTGTGCAAATCAGGGCAGGTTGACGGTGAAAACAATGTCCATTCCGCGTCTTCCAAAACACGCTTCATGAACAAATCGGGTATCCAATTAGCCGTGTTCATGTCATGCGTACGACGGCGATCATCACCAGTGTTCTTGCGTAACTCAAGAAACTCCTCAATATCCAAATGCCAGGTTTCCAAGTACGCACATACTGCGCCCTTCCTTTTCCCCCCCTGATTGACCGCAACGGCAGTATCATTGGCGACCTTCAAGAACGGCACCACACCTTGTGATTTACCATTGGTTCCTTTGATGTGCGCACCCATGGATCGCACGGACGTCCAATCATTGCCCAAACCACCTGAATATTTGGCCAACAGGGCGTTTTCTTTTATCGCCTCAAAAATACCGGCCAGATCATCCGGCACAGTAGTCAGGTAGCAGGAAGAAAGTTGTGAACGAATCGCGCCCGAATTAAACAGCGTTGGCGTTGAACTCATGAAATCAAAACTGGACAACAGGTGATAAAACTCGATAGCACGCGTATCGCGATCACTCTCTCTGAGCGCCAACCCCATAGCCACACGCATGAAGAAAGCTTGCGGCAGCTCGATACGATTTTCATTTATATGCAGGAAATAACGGTCGTACAATGTTTGCAAACCAAGATAACTAAACTGTAAATCGCGACTTGCCGTTAGCTCTTTGGCCAGCCGGGGCAAATCAAAGTTCGCCATCTCGCGGTCAAGCAACTCTGCCTCTATACCCCGCATGATGAATGAAGGGAAATATTCGGCATAGCGCGTTGCCATATCAGCTTCTTCACCCAGCACGTCACAGCAAATATTATTCAACAGCAAACGAGCGGTAACAAAACTATACGCCGGGTCATGCTCAATCATCGCACGAGCGGCAAGAATAACGCACTTGCGAACCTCCTCAACCGACACCCCGTCGTAGAGATCCCGCAACGTCAGCTTCAAAATCCGGTCTGCACTCACCGAATTGCCAAGCCCGTCACACGCTGCCGCAATACGGGCCGCCAACCCCGCCTCATCCAACGGGCGAAGCACACCCCCATCATTAACCTGAAGAACATGAGCCGGAGCAATTTTTGCTTTAGCTCGTTCACGCGCACGATCTTCCCGGTAAAGCACATATGCACGAGCCACATCGTGCTCTCCGGAACGCATCAAAGCCAGCTCAACCTGATCCTGAATATCTTCGATATGCAACGTTCCGCCATGTGGATGACGCCGCAACAACGCATTAACCACGACTCCGGTCAATTGATTAACCAGCTCACGCGTACGTGCGGACGCTTCACCATTTACGGCGATAAATGCCTTCGTCATGGCAACAGCAATTTTGGTTGCCTCGAAAGCAACTACCGAGCCATTTCGGCGAATAACCTTGTGCTGATCAAAAGACAAATTAGGGACGGAGGCAACACCAGATACATCATGTGCCGCCACCGGGGATGAAGGGAAACCATTGTCAAGTAACATATAGCGCCCGCTTTAAAATTGTCGCTTCATTTAATGTAGTAGTGCCCGGGAATTATTGCTTCGTTTAATGTAGCCTAAAACACAAAACCACTATATGTAGTAGCTAACTCAAACGAGCAGGAGTAATTGTAGTAGGAAGTTGCAAAACAAACAAGGGATTTTTCATCCGGCAAATATGCATTTTACATCTCCCTTTCGATTCGTGTTTAGACCACCCTTCACAAGATATCGCTGCCAATCAAACATTGGCCCAGGATCCGTCTTTCGCCCCGGCGCGATATCCGAATGACCTGTAATTTCCCGAATCGGGAAAGCGCGCTTGAGCACCCGTGTCAGCCGAATTAACGCGGCATATTGTTGGTCGCTGAACGGCAAAAAATCCGTACCTTCCAGCTCTATGCCGATGGAAAAATTATTGCAGGCCGTGCGTCCGCGCCACACTGATACACCCGCATGCCAAGCGCGTTTACTACACGGCACGAATTGAATAACATTTCCCGTACGCTGTATTAAAAAATGAGCAGATACTTTCAGCTCTTCAAGCTGGGCATAAAAAGGGTGGGCAGCCGTATCAAGCGTGTTGGTAAATAACTGCGCAACCGCCTGACTGCCAAATTCGCCTGGCGGCAAACTGATGTTATGAATAACCAATAAATCTATCGCGGTACCGGGTGGGCGGGAATCATGATTGGGTGAAACGAGACGACGCACACCACTGACCCATCCATTTGCATCCACTTTCACCGATTATTCATCCTTGTCGGTAATGCCCAACCGATCCATGCGATACCGTAAGGCACGGAAAGTTACCCCCAACACTTTGGCTGCCGCAGTGCGATTAAAACCAGTCTGTTGTAATGCCTCCAGAATCACCTCACGCTCAACATTATCCAGATAGTCGGTCAACGGATATTTACCAGCCACATTTTGTTTGGGAGCTTCGCCTGCCAAATCAACGGGCGCCAGTTGCAAATCGGCCGGCATGATGATGCCATCGGAACATAATGCAAAAGCCCGCTCAATGATATTTTCCAGCTCGCGCACGTTACCGGGAAAGTCATATTGCTGAAGCGCGGCCAAAGCCGCCGGTGCAAATTCGACCTTGGCATCAACACACAAACGCGCTAAAAACTGGTTGGCGACATCCGCGATATCATCGCGCATTGCGCGCAACGGCGGCATATACACGGTAATCACATTCAGCCGATAATACAGATCCTGCCGGAATTTTCCCTGCTGCACCCGCTCCGACAACGCATTATGGGTGGCACTAATGATGCGTACATCCACCGGCTCTTCCTGTGTAGCCCCCACCTTGCGCACCTTTTTTTCCTGAATAACCCGCAACAATTTTACCTGCATGGAGAGAGGAAGGTCGGCCACCTCGTCAAGAAACAACGTACCGCCACTGGCAGCCTGAAATAAACCTTCACGATCCTTGTCCGCACCGGTAAATGCCCCCTTGCGATATCCAAAAAATTCGCTCTCCACGAGCGCCTCCGGAATTGCACCACAATTTACCGCAATGAACGGCTGGTCACGTCGGGCACTTTTTTCAACAATCAACCGCGCAGCCAATTCTTTGCCACTACCGGATTCACCGCAGATATGTACCGGCGCCTGACTACGCGCCACCCGATCGATCAGGTCACGCACTTTTTCCATAGCCTCGGAGCGCCCCAGCAACACTCGCACGCCCTGCCGTACAGTAGCAGATGGCGACGGCAATTTCAGCACGGCATTAACCAAAGCACGCAGCTGGGTCAGCGCAACCGGCTTGGCCAAATAATCAAACGCACCCGCCTTAAGCGCACAAATCGCATTTTCCATATTGCCATGCGCGGTAATTACCGCAACCGGCACATGCATATTGCGCGCAACAATATGCCGCACGACCTCCAACCCCTCACCATCCGGAAGACGCATGTCTGTCAAACACAGCTGGTACGCTTTATCATTCAGCTGTTGCAAAGCTTCCTTCACATTGCCGGCACGGTCAACCTGTAATCCCATACGTAACAATGCCAGCTCAATCAGCTCCAATATATCCGGCTCATCATCCACCACCAAAACGCGTGCAGCATTGGCTTGCACATCAACTTCCATTTTGACCTCCGAACACAATGCGGAAACACGCACCCCCACCCTCCGGTTGCCTGTATTCAAGCGTTGCCCCATTGGCCTCGCATAATTCACGGGCAAGATATAAACCCAAACCGGTGCCGCCCGCTGCCATGGTAAAAAATGGCTCAAATAGTTGTTGTACGGTCTCGGGATCAACCGGCGGCCCATCGTTCAGAATTTCCAGTATTATCCGCCCCTCATTGGAATGCCATGCACACAATTGCACACTGCCTGGCTGATTGCTGCAATAACGTAAAGCATTACGGCACAGGTTCCACAGTACCTGATCAAGATGACCACGATCACAACTGATTACGCAGGCGGGCTCAATCTTAATAACAAACACCCCCTGTTCCACACTTTGGGTATGACACAACTCTTCGATATAGAGGGGCAGTTTCTCGTATAAATTATAATCTTCGCGATGCACTCTATCGCGCCGGTTCAATTGCAACACATCTTCCACGATGTTATTCAACCTTGCGGCATTATCCATAATGATCTGAAACAAACGAGTTTGTGCCGGATCATGTTTTGCTTCTTGCAACAACTCGGTTGCATAGCTGATAGACGACAGTGGGTTACGCACTTCATGGGCAATATTGGCGGTTAGCCGCCCTAGCGCGGCGAGTTTAATCTGCTGGGCTTGAGCCTGAACACGTTGCATGTCCTCAAGAAAAACAATTGCCCCCCCAAATCCCTCTCGCTGGACAGGCAAAAAACGTATGCGCACCTGACAATTGGTTGTCGGTAAGCGCAACACTTCAAATCCACGCCCCTGATGTTGCCGCCAAACAGCAAATCGATCCGCCAACAAAGGGGTACAACATTCCAATGAGGCGTTGGGAACATTGGAAAATGTGCAGCCTAACAATCGCTCCGCACTGGGATTACACTGCCTGACCATCCCCTGCTCATTCACCACCACCACGCCATCCGGCATATCCTGAATCACCAACCTGTTGGTTTCCGCCATGTTGGCTAGATCTGCACCACGCAAAGCAGCCAAATTTTCACTGGCAACGGCATACTTGGCCATGGTATGTGCCAACCAGGCAACAGCAAAATAGGCCGTGCTCAATAATCCGGCCTGAACATATTGGGCGGCCGCCGCATCCTGGGTAAGTACTGCATAAGAGTGTTGCAGCAATACCGCGATACTCGCAAGTGCCGCGAAAAACAGCGTCACCTTGCCGCGACTAATCAACCCTATAGCGGCCAACGAGACCAACAACAACACTTCCAAACCACCCTGCACCCCCCCGCTGGCGTGCGACAAAATGGTAATACAAACAATATCGACCCCGACCAGAAATGCCAATTGCAAGGTAAATCGAGGCCAACGCAACTTGATTATTGGAAGCGAAATCAGGGTGAGCGCGATATATACAAGACAGGTACGAAAGAACAACGACGGAGAGCGAGCACCCAACAACAGAATATCGCTATATGTGCTCCCCAAAAACACAAGCAGCCCGCCCAAAATCAGACGGTACAGATTAAAAAAATAGAGCGAACGCCACTTGGCTTCCGGCACAGGTGCAGAATCAGGTCGCAGACTTAATGCATGCTTCACGGAGAAGGGTTGGCTATCCCACATCAAAACTTATCTGACATTTATAGTTACGCGGATTCATCAATATGTGCATGTCGATGCACCTCACTGCAAAAGTGCTTCTGGTCGACCGTAATACTTTCACCTTTTGGCAAATGTATCCCGCAGTGCGCACATCGCACCATATTCTCTCTAGGCACAGACGCACCTTTATCACCGGCATTATTTTTAGGCGTCTGCCTGCGGTAATACTTCAACAGCAAGAAGATAACGATGCAAATAACAATTATGGCCAATAAGCGACTCATCCCACCACACTCCATAGAAACCGCTCATGAGCAGCGATAAAAAGCAACCCGACAAATCCAACCTTGGAGTTTATCCATGTACGCCCCGTATTGTGCCAT
>JBIIMQ010000077.1:0-9208 GCA_044337935.1 Candidatus Nitrotoga sp. | reverse complement strand
TTGTACCCTTGCAGCCCGCAAATTGTGGTTTCGATGTCGGCTGGAGCGAACACTTCAGCTCCCGCTTCGCCGGACACCCGCTAAAAACAGTGGCCGTGACATTTACCGATACGGCGGGAAGATTGCACCGTCAACAGGGCGACCTTATGGTGACCGCAACCGGAATTGAAGGCGGCCTGATTTACGCTTTGTCTGCACAGCTACGTGATGAAATTGCCACCGCAGGTGCGGCCGTTATTCATCTCGATTTGATGCCCGGTAAAAATTTGCCGCGAATCATCGCCGAGATAGCGCACCCGCGCGGTTCCCGCTCAATGTCCAGCCATTTGCAAAGTCGGGCAAACATCAAGGGCGTAAAAACCGGCCTGCTGCGCGAACTGGTGCTGTCATCAGACTTCGCCAATCCCGAGCGTCTGGCAGCAGCGATTAAATCATTACCGCTGCGACTCATCGCACCGCGTCCGCTGGATGAGGCCATAAGCAGCGCTGGAGGCGTACCCTTCGAGGCGCTGGATGAACGCTTAATGGTGCGCGCCATGCCCGGCGTGTTCTGCGCGGGGGAAATGCTTGACTGGGAAGCGCCCACTGGCGGCTATCTGCTCACCACCTGTTTCGCAAGCGGGCACGCCGCGGGATTGGGGGCGCTGGCCTACCTCGAATCTGGATATATTTAACACAGGCCAAAATCCCGTAAACGTTTTATATCCACCAAACCTCATAGATATACCGCACTTCTCACTCTGCGGTGCCTTCAACACCCTCAATTTGCGCTAACCAATGCCCGATCAGCCCATGCCGCGTTATAATTACAAAATTTACTTTCGATCATAGTTTTTATTCGGAACCTTCGCCATGTCGCATAATCTGTTCAACGCTCGTCAAACATTCACCCTCGCCAACGGCAAGATTGGCACGCTGTATTCCCTGAAAGCACTCGAAGCAGCCGGATTGGGCAAAATTTCGCGCCTGCCAGTTTCCATTCGCATTATTCTGGAAGCAGTGCTGCGCAACTACGATGACAAAAAAATCAACGAAGCACACATCCGCCAATTGGCGAATTGGCAGCCGAATTCCCCGCGCACCGAAGAAATTCCGTTCGTAGTGGCGCGTATCGTATTGCAGGATTTCACCGGCATCCCGCTGCTGGTTGACCTCGCCACCATGCGCGACGCCGCTGCGAAGCTGGGCAAGAATCCGTTGATTATTGAACCGCTCGTACCGGTGGATCTGGTGGTAGACCATTCGGTGCAGGTGGATTACTACAATAGTTCGGATGCACTGCGACTCAACATGGAGCTGGAATTCGAACGCAACAATGAGCGTTATAAATTCATGAAATGGGGCATGCAGGCATTTGATACGTTCAAGGTTGTGCCACCCGGCATCGGTATCGTGCATCAGGTAAATCTGGAATATCTGGCACGTGGCGTGCTGCAAAAAGACGGCGTTTATTATCCCGATACGCTGGTGGGCACCGACAGCCACACCACGATGATTAATGGCATCGGCGTGGTCGGATGGGGTGTGGGCGGCATCGAGGCGGAAGCGGGCATGCTCGGCCAGCCGGTATATTTCCTCACGCCGGACGTGGTAGGCGTTCATCTCTCGGGCAAACTGCGCGAAGGCGTCACCGCGACCGATCTGGTATTAACTGTCACGGAGCTGCTGCGCAAGCATAAGGTAGTCGGTAAATTTGTGGAATTTTTCGGGGCAGGCACTGCTGCGCTTACCCTGCCGGATCGCGCAACCCTCGCCAACATGGCGCCGGAATATGGCGCAACAATGGGTTTCTTCCCGGTAGACGATGTCACGCTGGATTACCTGCGTAATACCGGTCGCAGCGATGAAGAAGTGGATGCCTTCCAATCCTACTTCAAAGCGCAAGGCCTGTATGGCATTCCCGGGGCGGATGACATTGATTACAGCAACGTGGTGGAGCTGGATCTGAACAGTATCGAACCTTCTCTGGCCGGACCCAAGCGTCCGCAGGATCGCGTGCCGCTTTCCAAAATGAAGGAGAATTTCAACACCTTGTTCAGCAAACCAGTCGCCGAGAACGGCTTTAACCATCCTGCCGAAATTCTGCACAAACAATATATCACCGGTTTTGAGCGCAGAAAAACTCCCCGCCCATCCATTACCGGTGGCGGCCTGCAGGATCATGAAACCGCGCCCGTTACCGGCAGTGCCGCACAAAATCAAAGGAACACCAGTACCGTCACTGAACTGGAAATGATGGACAATCACCCCACACCCACTGTGCGCTGCGAAACAAGTGGCGAACTGCTGCCGGCAATACAGCTCAGCCATGGCAGCGTGTTGATCGCCGCCATAACCTCCTGCACCAACACATCCAATCCCGGCGTCATGCTGGCGGCAGGTTTGCTGGCAAAAAAGGCGGTGGAAGCAGGCCTGCGCGTTCAACCGCACATCAAAACATCGCTCGCTCCCGGTTCGCGCGTGGTCACAGACTACCTAACACACTCCGGCCTTTTACCTTACCTGGAACAACTCGGTTTCCGTCTGGTTGGCTATGGTTGCACCACCTGTATCGGTAACTCCGGGCCATTGAATACAAAAATCGAAAGCGCCATTCTCACCCACGACCTGATCGCTGCTGCAGTGTTATCCGGCAACCGCAATTTTGAAGCGCGGGTTCATGCCAACATCAAGGCCAATTTCCTCGCCAGTCCGCCGCTGGTTGTTGCCTATGCGCTGGCCGGAAAAGTTAACATCAATCTGGATAACGAACCGCTTGGCATTGGCAGTAACAAGCAGCCGGTCTATTTAAAAGATATCTGGCCGAGCAGTTCGGAAATTCATGCGGCAATGAAATTTGCTGCCGATCCCAACGTGTATCGCAAGTTATACAGCGACCTTACCCACGACCTGCCGCTATGGAACGGAATTTTTGCCCCCACCGGCAACCAGTACCACTGGGACGAATCCACCTATATCGCACGTCCGCCGTTCTTTGACGATTTTGATATGACTATCGGTGATATTTCCGACATCCGCAACGCCAAAGCGCTGGGAATTTTCGGTGATTCGGTCACCACCGACCACATCAGCCCGGCGGGCAGTTTTAAAGCCACCACGCCTGCCGGCAAATACCTGCAAAGCAAGGACGTGGCTGTCAAGGATTTCAACAGTTACGGTGCACGACGCGGCAATCATGAGGTCATGATACGCGGCACATTCGCCAACGTGCGCATCAGAAATCTGATGCTGCCGCCCAATTCCGACGGCAGCCGCGTGGAAGGTGGCTACACACTTTACAACGGCGAACAAATGGCCATCTACGACGCTGCGATGAAATACATAGCGAACGGCGCGCCCACGGTTATTTTCGCCGGTGAAGAATACGGCACCGGATCATCACGCGATTGGGCGGCAAAAGGCACGCAACTGTTGGGAGTGAAAGCGGTCGTGGCGAAAAGTTTCGAACGCATTCATCGCAGCAATCTGGTGGGCATGGGCGTATTGCCTTTACAGTTCAAGGGCAACGACAGCGTTACTTCGCTCCAACTGACTGGCGATGAAACATTTGATCTCACCGGCATAGAAAATTCCATTAAGCCGCAACAGGATGTCACGCTCACCATCAAACGCCCCGACGGCAGTACACAGCAAGTTGCGCTGCTGCTGCGAATCGACACGCCCATAGAAGTGGATTACTACCGCCATGGCGGCATCCTGCCTTATGTATTGCGCGAACTGGTAACCCAATAGTTCCAAGTTTTCGTCAGCAGTATCAGTATGTTCATGCTGCAAAAGGGATCCGGATAACTCAAACTATCCGGATCCTTGACGTTTGATTCGCCCAATAAATACCTGTCTTCGATTCAGAAAAGCTTCGATCCAGAAAAATCACGCTAACCTTTAACCGGCACCACTTTACTTGCGGCCAGTTTAGCGCGTGTTCTCGCTTCGCCGGTATCCGCTCCGTTTGCCAACGCCACCCCCATACGCCGCTTGGAAAACGATTCCGGTTTACCAAACAAACGCAAATCGCTTTGAGGGACACGTAGCGCTTCATCCACCCCGGAAAAAGCAATAGCCGATTCTTCCAATTGCCCGTAAATCACCGCACTCGCACCCGGCGCACGCAATGCAGTGTTCACTGGCAGTCCGAGTATGGCGCGGGCATGCAGTTCAAATTCATTCTGAATCTGGCTGCACATGGTAACCATGCCGGTGTCATGCGGACGCGGACTAACTTCACTAAACCACACATCATCACCATTGACAAACAGCTCGACACCGAAAATTCCCAAGCCGCCGAGATTTTCCGTAACTTTCTTGGCTATATCCCGTGCACGTTGCAAAGCAATTTCAGACATCGGCTGCGGCTGCCAGCTTTCAACATAATCACCCTGAATTTGGACATGCCCGATCGGATCGCAGAAATGCGTTTCGATTTCGCCATTACTGCCCATCGCACGCACAGTAAGCTGAGTAATTTCGTACTCGAAATTAATAAACCCTTCAACGATTACCCGACCCTGATTCACCCGGCTGCCGCTGGCTGCATAATCCCATGCCTGCGCCACCTCTGCCGCACTGTCAATCTTGGATTGCCCCTTGCCGGAAGAAGACATCACCGGTTTCACCACGCAGGGATAACCAATACCGTTATCAATCGCCGCACGCAACTCTTCAAGGCTACTGGCAAAAGCATAGGGCGAGGCGGGCAACCCAAGCGTTTCCGCAGCAAGACGGCGAATTCCCTCGCGGTGCATGGTAAGTTGCGCGGCACGCGCGGTGGGAATCACCCGCGCCAATCCCTCCCGCTCAATCTCGACCAGCATGTTGGTGGCTATAGCCTCGATCTCCGGCACAATAATGTGCGGCTGCTCGCGCTCGATCAGATCACGCAATGCCGCAGCATCTGCCATATTGATGACATATGCACGATGCGCCACCTGATGCCCTGGTGCATTGGCATAGCGATCCACAGCAATGGTCTCCACACCTAATCGTTGCAGTGCAATAATAACTTCCTTACCTAGCTCACCGCTGCCCAGCAACATAACTTTGGTAGCGGAAGGACTAAGCGGGGTACCGACAATAAGTTTTGTTTTCATAACTAAAATGAGGAAGTTGGCTCCCCCTAAAAAATTTAATCAGCCCAATAACATCACGAAACTATTGGCTTAAACGATATCACGATGATTATCTTGCGAACAGAAAAAAAGAACCGCCCACTATTCAAAAAATGGACGGTCAATTTATCATACGATCGAACCTGCAAGCACTTTTGCATAATCCTATTCAAGCTGAATAGTCAGGCAACAATTCCATCACCGATCCAATTTGGAAACGACACTTCCAATACCACACAGCCGATATCAGTTTTAAATGGCCCATGAAGCTCTCCCGGGGGACGACTTGTGTAATGCCCTGCTTCCAGCCATAGGTCAAATGCTTTGTCGTACAGGCGGCCACTGACAACAAATACCTCCTCGGGGTACGGGTGCATCTTCCCGCCCAATGCACTTGTATCCGCCCCGGGGAAGAAACGTGTCAATCTAGTGTATTCACCAGTCACCTGATCGATACTTAAAGTGAGCTCTTCGGCAATCTGCTCAAGTCCTTTTATCGGTGTCCAGCGGCCCCGACTCGACGGGTGTAATACATTCCAATAAGGCACTGTGCTCTTGGTCATGCAATCTCCCGATACAAAAAATTTATCGCCAGCATTGGAGCGTTACGATGCGAACAAGATGAAATGTCGGGCCTCACAAGCTCAGTGCCAACCTGAATCTTTCTTTCCGTGGTGGTTAGCTACCATCACACGAAGCAGCGGATGCTTAAGCTTGTATATGCTCCCCGGCCTAGCCCTCTAATTCTGGTTTGACCAGCCACTCTCGCCCCTTTAGCATAGCGTTCCAATACAAGGATGGCATGATCCGTTCTTTGAGGAACCAGGCCAGCCTCGAGGGCTGTGTGCCATCGATTATCCACTTGGGGAAGCTGGGTGCAAGCTTTCCACCATAGAGAAACTCGGCCAGTACAATTTTTCCACGTTCCACTGTGAGCGGGCAAGAGCCGTAGCCGTCATATATGGCGTCACCCTTGGCCTCACCTCTTACAACCAGAAGATTGTGTGCAACTACCGGAGCCTGTTTCCGTGCTGCTGCGGCTGTTTTGGCATTTGGAGTGTTCCCGGCATCACCCAAGGCGAAAATGTTGGGGTAGTTTTTGTGACGCAATGTTCCCGGGTCGACATTTACCCAACCCGCTGCATCGGCAAGTGGGCTGGCACGAATGAAATCAGGCGCCTTTTGCGGTGGCACTACGTGAATCATATCGAATTCCCGAGTGATTAGCTCCTTGGTTCCATCTGGCTTTGACTGGCTAAAGGTTGCATGCTTGGTTGAGCCATCGATAGACACCAGTGTCTGCCCAAAATTTAGATGAATATTATAAGCTTTGATGTATTCCATCAGCGCCGGTACGTAATCCGCGACACCAAAAAGAACTGCGCCCGCATTACAAAAATCAATCTCGATGTTCTTTAAACAACCCTCATGTCGCCAGTGATCGGCTGACAGATACATGGCTTTTTGAGGCGCACCTGCGCACTTTATGGGCATGGGCGGCTGTGTAAATATAGCCCTCCCGCTTTGTAATTCTTGAACGAGTTGCCATGTGTAGGGCGCGAGGTCATAGCGATAATTGGAGGTGACTCCATTTCGACCAAGCGTTTCTGGCAACCCTTCGATACCATGCCAATCTAGTTTCAGTCCGGGGCAAACCACCAGCTGTTTATAGTTGACGACTCGACATCCATCCAAGATAACCGCATTTCGTTCTGGTTCGAATGCCGCCACGGCAGACTTGATCCAGCTTACTCCACGAGGCAATACTGCGGCCATGGTGCGCGCCGTAAAGCCTGCCTTAAAAACGCCTGCGCCCACCATGGTCCACCCTGGTTGATAATAGTGAATATCTGCCGGGTCGATGATCGCAATATCCAAGTTAGGGTTACGCGCCAGCAGGCTTGCTGCTACTGCGATGCCAGCTGCTCCACCACCAACAATAATAATCTCGTGAGAGGAGTCTGAAACTTCTATCGGTGTTTTTCCGCCATTAGAGATTCGGCGAGCCAAACTGTGCAAGTCAAAACCAGCCTTGCTGGAGGTTTCGATGATTTGTGGTAGGGGTATCTTCCCCGCCTGAGATAGTGCCCACATCGTGGTTGATCGCATGCCCGTGCGACAGTATGCCAATATCGGTTTGGGTAGCTCATCCATCAGCTGGCCAAAGGATACCCCCTGCTGATCGGTAACCTTGCCTGATTCCGCAGGCAGATAACGAATAGGGATACCTTGGAGAGTTGCGGCTGCCTCTATTTCGTTAAATTCCGGCTGATCCGCTCCTTCGTCATCGGGTCGGTTGCAGATGATGGCCTTGAAACCAGCCTGAACGATCTGGGGTAAATCGGTGGCCGCTATTTGTGAAGATACCGAAAGCGTCGAAGTCAGTTTCTTTATTTCCATGGCGCATCTCCCTTATTGGTTGTGGGTAGTGTACATACAGATAAAATTTATTAGCAAACCCGCAAGCATGGCATTCGAACCGTAAAAACCTAGACCTTAAGGTACCCTGGGCTTACCGCGATAATAACGGGTCCAAGACAAAATCCAGCGATAGCCCTGCCGACATCAAACAGCAAGCCGCCAGCAATCAATCTTGGATGATGTGAGATATTCTTGGCCGGCATATTGGGACACCTCATTGCTCCACCTACGATGAAGTTAACAGGGGTGATTGGGCTCCAGTCGATGGTGGGTAGCATGTGTAACTCACTAAATTAAAATATACTTCTATAAACGAGGCTCAACGCAACCATAAAAGCCGCAATAGAGAACAGCTTGAATCCTAGGGCCGGCACATCTTTTTGCCAGTATTTTGCCAACGAGCAGGCCAAACACTGAGCCTACCGCAAAAGGCATGGCGATTACCCATGGTATGTTTCCTTCCATGGCCGACATTAGTGTGCCGGCCCCGGAGATGATCGCAAGCACCCCCAGGGAGGTGGCGGCAATCGACTTTATGGGTAGGTTGGAAAATTTTTTTAATGCGGGCACGATGATGAATCCTCCACCGATACCCAGCAGACCCGACAAAAACCCTGCACCTAGCCCAGCCATTGCTAGTGCCATAGCGCATGGTGAAGTCCAGATCAGGGAGCAAATTGATTCATTTAGTTGACAGGGTGACGGCGCGATACTTTTATTTGGGATGCCATGTGCTTCGTGTATTGCCTCAATGTATAGGCGAATGGAAATGAACAATAGAAGAATGCCAAAAAGGAAAAGCAGGGCCGTGTTGGGGATTTTCTGTGCTAGCCAAAGCCCCAGTGGGAAAAATAGCAAACCGAAGATCGACATTAAGACGGCAGCCCTGTAGCGAAGGATTTTCTGTTTCAACCCCATTAAGGAGCCAATACCGGCAGATAGCGCTATAGATAACATGGCTATCGGCCCAGCCTGAGCTATTCCCAGATTTAAACCAAACACCAACAATGGCACGGCAAGGGTAGCTCCACCCGCGCTAGCCAATCCCAGCAATAGCCCAACTACTATTCCCAATATGGGACTAATGAAATTAATTTCGTCCATACAAGTATACGTATAGCAGGTTGGTTTCTAACATGCTCGGTTAACGTTTTTGCTGAGTTGAGTTGAATAAAACATAGCCCAACATCGCTCCCGCTTTTCAATTCGGCGCCCGCTATCCTTGTGGGCTATCGGTCATTTGACCGCAATATTTCTCGAGACTTTCTGGCAGGTGATCCGGACAAACGCCGCATAATCTATTTCCCGGCACGGCGAAGTCTATGAACTTTGGATAGGGTAAATTAAGGTTCGCCATAATCTCTCTAAATTGCGCCAGCGTAATTTCTCCGCCCAGGCGGGGATTGCGTTTCTTTTCTTGCGCGATGGAAGAAACGCGCCTGTCGTTGTAATCATGACCGGGATAAACAAGAAAGTCGTCCGGCAAGGAAAATAGTTTTTCTTTGATGCTTTTGTATAACGCATCCGCGTCGCCATTTTGAAAATCAGTACGGCCACATCCATCGATAAGCAACGAATCTCCGGTAAATACCCGATCGCCGGACAGATAAGAAAAATGGTCGACAGTATGTCCCGGGGTATACAACGGCTGCAATTGGATGCTACCCACATTTAATGGCTTT
>JBIIMQ010000076.1:0-9227 GCA_044337935.1 Candidatus Nitrotoga sp. | reverse complement strand
ATCTGGTAACGAGGGGCTTATTCACTGGCGAATTTATGGTGCTGACGTTATTTGCCTTGCTCGGCATGATGGTAATGATATCGGCCACCAACTTTATTACCTTGTATATTGGTTTGGAATTGCTGTCGTTAAGTCTGTACGCGATGGTTGCGTTACAGCGTGATTCCGCTGTTGCGACTGAAGCCGCGATGAAATATTTTGTTCTGGGTGCACTCGCTTCCGGTTTGCTGCTGTATGGAATGTCCATGTTGTACGGTGCTACCGGTACGCTTGGAGTTGCGGCTATTTCGGATGCCATCATCCATGGCGTGGATAATAAAGCCCTGTTGGTGTTTGGATTGGTGTTCGTGGTGGCTGGTTTAGCCTTCAAGCTGGGTGCTGTTCCGTTCCATATGTGGGTGCCGGATGTTTACCATGGTGCCCCGACCGCTGTGACCATACTGATTGGTTCAGCACCAAAATTGGCTGCTTTTGCATTCGTCATGCGAATTTTGGTGGATGGGTTGCAGCCGATGGTGATGCAATGGTCCGGCATGTTGGCTATCCTTGCAATATTGTCTATGGCCGTTGGCAATGTCACTGCGATTGCTCAGACCAATCTTAAGCGTATGTTGGCTTACTCCACGATTGCGCATATGGGTTTTTTGTTGCTTGGCATATTGAGCGGCGGTATTGACGGCTATAGCTCCGCCATGTTTTACGTGGTGATTTATGTGCTAATGAGTGTTGGTACTTTCGGCATGATCATGCTGTTATCGCGTGAAGGTTTTGAAGCCGATATGCTTAATGACTTTAAGGGGCTTAGTCAACGTAGCCCGTGGCTCGCATTCATGATGCTCATATTAATGTTCTCCATGGCAGGCGTGCCACCAACTGCGGGTTTTTATGCCAAATTTTCTGTTCTGCAATCAGCGGTGAGCGCCGGACACGTCACTCTTGCCGTGATAGCAGTGCTGTTCTCATTGATAGGTGCATTTTATTATTTGCGCATTGTCAAATTAATGTATTTTGATTCCCCGGAAACCCATGCCCCGATTTCTATACAGCCTGATAACGGTTTGCTGATTTCCGTTAACGGGTTGGTAATATTAGTCTTGGGGGTTGTGCCCAGTTCATTAATATCGGTATGTGCGGTAGCAGTGCAGAAGTCATTGATGTTGCACTGATCATTAAATTTGGGTTATTTATTTAAAATGCCTTATTGGAAAATAAGGCATTTTTCTTTGCTGGATAATCAGGGCAAGTAGTGCGATTCCCATGGGTGACAATTGTGATAGATCGCACACTACGTAAATTCATGCGCTGTATTTAGTAAAATTGCCAACTTCGGGATAGTTGCCAATTTGCTTGGACAAGACTATTTCAAAATAATTTGAATTCGTATTCCTCTTCATGCAATAGAAATCTGTCAGTTACCAATTGATGGGTGAGGATATGACAATTACCCATCTCCAAATATAACTTGTTTAAGGTGAACATTCAGTGAACATGATCCTAATTTCGATGCTTGCTGCATTCTCGTTAATATTTGCCAATTATGATGTGCAGGCAGCCGATCATAAAAGTAAGTCGCTTGCACCTTCTGTACAAAAAAAAGAAAAGAAAGAATTAACGCCAAAGGATGAATTTCTGCTGGTAAAGAAAGCTGCCGAACAGGGAATTGTTGAGGCGCAATATAATCTGGGTCGGATATATTCCAAGGGTGAAATTGTGCCTAAGGATATTGTGAAAAGTTTTACGTGGCTCCAGAAAGCGGCTAATCAGGGACATGCGGGCGCGCAATTTCTTTTGGGCATAATGTATGCAAAGGGCGAAGGAACATCAAAAAGTGCTGCCAAGACTTTTGAATGGTTTCAGAAAGCGGCTAATCAGGGGCATGCCGATGCTCAATTTTTCCTCGGTGTGATGCATACCTATGGCGAAGGTGCGCCAAAAGATATTGTGAAAGCTATGGAGTGGTATCAGAAAGCCGCTGCCCAGAGGCATGCCGAAGCCCAATATAACTTGGGTTGGATGTATTCCAATGGTGAAGGGGTAAGTAAAGACGTTACCAAGACTTTTGAGTGGTTTCAAAAGGCCGCTGCTCAGCAGCATGCCGAAGCTCAATATAGTCTTGGCATAATGTACCGAGATGGTGAAGGAGTCACCAAGGATATGGCAAAGGCCATCGAGTGGCTCCAGAAGGCTGCTGCCCAGCAGCATACCGAGGCGTTATACGATTTGGGCATTATGTACCGGGATGGTGAAGGGGTAACTAAAGATACCATGAAAGCCATTGAATTATTTAAAAAGGCGGCCAGTCAGGGGCATGTAAAAGCACAAGCAATACTTAAGATGTAAAACGATTCAGCGGATTACAGAAACTTATTTTGTTGATACTCGGCAAGTAATATGCTCCCTGAACGGATAGCCTGATAACAGGCAGGGCGGCCAAAAGCTCCAACCCTGTCAGTCATTTGCTTGACTTGACTGGATTTTTTCGCCATAATTGCGATCCCTTAAATCCTTGCTCCACCATTTTATTTCGCATAATGGGGGGCTTTAAATCCACAAGGAGAATTAATGCGACATTATGAAATAATATTTATCGTGCATCCGGATCAAAGTGAGCAGGTGCCCGCTATGATCGAGCGTTATCGTGCGTTAGTAACGTCCAAAAATGGCTTGATCCATCGGTTGGAGGACTGGGGGCGTCGTCAGTTGGCGTATCCAATTCAAAAAATTCACAAAGCGCACTATGTGTTGATGAATATTGAATGCAGCCAGGAAGTTCTGGATGAGTTGGAACATGCGTTCAAATTTAACGATGCCGTATTGCGTCATTTGACTATTAAAACAAAATCTGCGGTAACAGTTCCTTCTGCAATGATGAGAGAGGAAAAATCACGTTCAATGACATCTCCGGCGGCTTCCGGACAGGCGCAAGGTGACGCGGCCGTGCCGGCTGAAGGTGCTGCTGTTGATTGAATATAGATTGCAATAAGCTTATCGTTAGCGGGGAGCTTATCGAACTGGATGGTTTGCGGTTCACTCCGGCTGGCGTGGCACAAACCACATTGAAAATCCGTCATACTTCAACTCAACTAGAGGCTGGTATGGTGCGTCAGGTACGGTGCGATATTCCGGCCTTGGCATTGGGTGATGTGGCTCAGCAGATTTGCAATTTGCAGCTTGGACAGTGGGTAAAAGCAGAAGGATTTTTAGCACAGCGCAGTTTACGGATTACACAACTTGTGCTGCACATTAATAACATTACATTGGAATAAGGGGCACAGCATGGCTCGTGTTTTTAAGAAAAAAGATGACAAGAAGAGTAACTCATCGCGTCAGTTATTTAAGCGTCGGAAATTTTGCCGTTTCACAGCGGATAAAATTGCCGAGGTAGATTACAAAGATTTGAATATTCTCAAAGAATTCATTACTGAAAATGGCAAGGTCATTCCTGCACGTATTACCGGCACAAAATCGCGCTTCCAGCGCCAATTGGGCACTGCAATTAAACGTGCAAGATTTTTGGCGTTACTGCCTTACACAGATTTGCATTAAGGAGTAGAACATGCAAGTGATACTTATGGAAAAAATGGTAAACCTTGGCCAATTGGGTGATGTAGTCAAGGTTAAGAATGGCTATGCGCGCAATTTTTTGATTCCGCAGGGCAAGGCCAAGCGTGCGACGGAAGAGAATAAGGCGGAATTTGCAGTTCGTCGTTTGGAACTGGAAGCTGCGGAACAAGCAAAATTGGCAGATGCTCAAGCACGTGCCGATAAGTGCAGCGGATTAACTGTACAGATTGTGCAGAAGGCCGGTGTTGATGGTAAGTTGTTTGGGTCAGTGACCAATGCTGATATCGTTGAGGCGTTGGCACAACAAGGTTTTACTGTGGGGAAAACCCAAGTACGTATGACGGCTGGGCACATCAAGCAGGTTGGTGATTACCCGGTCAGTATCGCATTGCATACTGATGTTATAGCAAATATCACAGTCTCAGTGCTGGGCGAACAAAAATCGTAGTTCTCCTGTCACGTATGTTGTAAATAAAATAGAGCTGGAAACAGCTCTATTTTATTTCTACCAATAATAGTTTTCCCGGTGAATAGTTTTCCCGGTGATAGAATGCTGCTGCTAGCTTTTGATCAATAACTCGGCACCATGCAAAATCAATATACCACTTCAGTAGATCCCCAGCTTGAGGCCATAAAGCTCCCGCCCCATTCAGTTGAAGCCGAGCAATCGGTATTGGGCGGCATTTTTTTGGATTCTACCGCGTGGGACAAAATTTCCGACCTGATTAGCGAACAGGATTTTTACCGTTTTGAACATCGCCTTATTTATCGGCATATTGCGCGCCTAACCGAGCATGCCAAACCGGTAGATGTTATTACAGTAGCAGAATCATTAGAGAGCAATGCCGAGCTGGATAAAATTGGCGGGTTGGCCTACCTCGGCTCTCTGGCACAAAATGTACCTTCCGCGGCAAATATTCGACGCTACGCTGAAATTGTGCGCGAACGGGCTGTTATGCGAAAACTGGCCGAGGTTGGTAGTGAAATTTCTACCAGCGCCTATAACCCGGCCGGTCGTGATGCGGATCAGTTGCTGGATGAAGCAGAAAGCCGTGTGTTTGAAATTGCTGAGGCCGGGGAACGTGGCCGTCAGGGTTTTATTCCCCTTCCGCCATTACTAACGAAGGTAGTAGAGCGTATTGAGACGTTATACGGCCGCGATAACTCCAGCGATGTGACCGGCGTAGCGAGCGGGTTTACCGATTTGGATAGTATGACTTCCGGTCTTCAGCCGGGTGAATTGATTATTGTTGCCGGGCGTCCGAGTATGGGTAAGACAGCCTTTGCCATTAATATCGCCGAGCACGTGGCGTTGGAAGGTTGCAAGCCGGTGGCAATTTTTAGTATGGAAATGGGCGGTATTCAATTGGCCATGCGTATGATTGGTTCGGTAGGTAAGCTCAATCAGCATGATTTGCGCACTGGGCGTTTGCAGGAAGATGACTGGCCGCGCTTGACTCATGCGCTGGGACGTTTGAATGATGCAGCTATTTTTATCGATGAGACCGCTGCATTGAATTCGCTTGAATTGCGTTCACGTGCACGTAGATTACATCGTCAAAACAATGGGCTGGGTTTGATTGTTATAGATTATTTGCAATTAATGTCTTCGCCTTCGGGTAAAGCAAGCGAGAATCGTGCTACTGAAATTTCTGAAATTTCGCGTTCTCTAAAAGGGTTGGCCAAAGAGTTGCACGTACCGGTTATGGCACTGTCGCAGCTTAATCGTAGCTTGGAGCAACGACCCAACAAACGGCCCATGATGTCTGATCTGCGCGAATCAGGGGCCATAGAGCAGGATGCCGATTTGATACTGTTTATTTATCGTGATGAGGTATACAACCCTGATTCACCCGATAAAGGTAAGGCGGAAATTATTGTGGGCAAGCAACGTAATGGCCCGATCGGTAAGGTAGAGTTAACCTTCCGGGGTGAATATACTCGTTTTGAGAACTTCGCCCATGCTCAATATTAAGAAAATTGAGGATGTTAATACTAGGATGCATTACTCCTCGGTGTAACTGAACACTCACCAAGTCCGGCAAGGCAAGTTTTGGCTTGTTGAAGCTGAATAAATACAAGTGATAGCATATTCAAATTAAGCTTTTTATCGAAAGCATAATATGTATGAATCACAGTGAATATTTACTTTATTTAAATAAATTTACTATTTATCAAATAGTTGTAGTTTATTGTTAATGCTAAATATTTAATCGGGAGAATTTTTCATGGCAACATTACCCAAAGTTGAACATAAATTAGCAGATGAAAACAATCCACTCTTTGGAAAGGCCAGAGCATTTTCATTAGAAGAAGATGAAGGGGCAATTGCGGCCAAAAAAGCAGCCAGCATCATTCGCGCCGAAGATAATAATTCCCTTTTGGCAATGAAGGACAATGATGCATTGATGGTGGCGACATGGAACAATGATTTGGAGGGGATGCAAAGCACAATTAATCAAGGTGCAGATTTGAATATTCGTGATTTTCTGGGTAAATCGCCCTTGCACTATGTTGCAAGCATTGATGCAGCAAAGTTGCTAATTGATGCGGGTGCTGACCTCAATGTCATGGATAACAACAATCGCACGCCATTGTTTGAAGTTGATGACCCCAACGTTGCCATATATCTAATTGATCGTGGTGCCAGTATTAATTTAAAGGACAAAGATAGTTTTACCCCGTTACATTTATGGGTTAATCATCCCAAGGTTACCAAGCGTTTGTTGGTCGCAGGTGCCAACCCGAATGCACAGCTTGCACGGGGAGGAACATTGTCGCGAGGAGGGATTTATAAAAAAGGGAATACCGCCTTGCATTGTGCAAATAATTTGGATACCGCAAAAGCGTTGATAGAACATGGTGCAGATCCGGCAATTAAAAATAAATATGGTTTGTTTGCCGAGGAAACGACTACGGGTGAAACGCAGGAATATATCAAGTCTGTCAGCAAGAATAAATAATCACTCTATTATTCATTAAGACATCCCGCTTATCTCATTGCGTACTGAATGTTGTTATGTAATGACATATGCTATTTCAGCAATATTTAAGTGCATGCCGTCATGAAAACTTCTCCGATACAAATAAAGGGTCATCAGCAATCGGCACTGCCTGCAATTTCTACCGTGATTCTGGCGGGAGGATTGGGTACTCGTATTGGTGGCGCCAAAGGTTTGCAATTGTTGCGCGGACGTGCGTTGATTGATTGGGTGCTGGATTCGGTCAGTCACCATAGTGAAGAGATATTGATTAATGCGAATGGTGCTCAGGACGACTATTTGTGCTTTGGTTATCCTGTTATTGCCGATCAGACTCCGGATTGGCCGGGGCCGCTTGCCGGATTGCAATCCGCGTTACGGCTTGCACGGCATGATTGGGTTGCGTGTGTTCCTTGCGATACGCCATTTTTGCCAGACGATCTGATTGCCCGTTTATATAAGGTTGCCAGCACGTCACCATCAGTTGAGGCATCCGTGGCAGTAGTTGCCGGAAAGCGACAGCCTACTATTGCCCTGTATCATAAAAACGTACTTTCTAAACTGGATGCCTATCTGAATTCCGGTGGGCGCAAAGTGAACAGCTGGCTGGAAACATTACAGCTGGGTGAAGCAGTATTGGATGATGCAATTGCATTTACCAATATTAATACATTGGACGACTTGGCATCTGCCAACCAGATTGCAAAAAGTGTACATGCAGAGGATAAGGCCAAAGAATTACTCAGTAAGTAATCAAAATCCTGAACGAAACTCGATCTGACAGATATGTCATTAAAGTTGAGACTGGACCAGCGTCAGCTCGTCCAGATGTTCGTGATTGGTGAATTCTCGGTTGGTGTTCTGCGGCACGATGGAGTTGATCGGGTCGTCGCTGCCGGTGGCAAATCTTCTCCTGCCGAACGGTTCGCAGGCCAGTCGTTCGATCACCGTTGATGCAGGTCAGCTAATGGGCGACCCCAATTTATTTTTAGCCAAAACTGTGATGTCAAGACCCGACCTCGGATTTCCAGAATACGGTCAATCGCCATGACTGGTATTGCCACGCTTCGCGATCGCAATCTAACCTTACTCGTTAGGTCTCAACGAATGGGACGCAAGAGTTGCTGCAGCTTTGGCATCGCTCTCAACCGCTTGCATGAATGACGGGAGCTTCTCGTACTCTACAAAGTCGAGCATGAAAAGTTCGTCTCGTCCTTTTCCGTCAGGGCCTACAAATGCGTATTGAACCTCTAACTGAAAGTTGTCGGTTATAGGCGTTGTTTGTTTGACACCAAAAAAGTCGGCGTCGTACATCAGAGAAAACGAGCTGCAAATGACTACAGGGAAGTTAAGTACCACCATTGGCGTACCCTTGGAATGACTTGGATGCGTAAGACCTGGAAGTTGAGGGCGAAGGGAAACGAGGGCGTTCAGAGACTGGTTTAGTGCTTTGTAGAATGGCTCAGCCTCTTGTCCTTTGGCATTCGATGAAGTAAACAGCTTGGCGACTCGGTTACCGCTTGCGAGGTAGTGGTGTTTGACCGTGTAGAAGTTGTCTTTGCGGAAGCCCCCACTGGTGCAGATCATTTCCTCGACAGCAGAACGATTTTTGTCCATGAACCAGAAGACCGAGTGTCCAGGGACAAATTTGCACTCAATGAAGAGTCTTGCGACAACCTGCCCCTGCCATTTTCCAAAGATGTCTGTAATTGGCCAAGCCTTCTCCGCGACTAGGTCGAGTTCTCTGGCTTTCTGCTGCGACTGATCCATGTAGTACGGGCTGACCCGTATGTTCCAGTCGTTTGACGCCAGCCACTGAGCAACCTTTGCGTGGAAGGTGTTGCCGCTTCCATCAATCAGATCTTGAACTTGCTGTGGAATCGTCATGGCTCTGTCTTGATACCTAACGACGCTGTAGAAAAACCCAATTCTGAACACCTGCTTCAGTATTGGGCGGAATTTTTTCAAGCCAAACTGGTGTCTTCATTTTCCGTTTCCTGTTTTTCTAAAATATTTCTACTGCAAATCCGATTGAATTCTGGCAAACCTGTTCGAGTGGTTATAGAGGCGAGAATACCTTGCTCAGCTTCACTATCTTGCGTAATCGTGGTTTGCCAGTTTTCAACATTATGCATCAGACAGTGCAGTTTCCACGTCAACGCCGAATTGACGGGGAATCGGTAATGTACCCCCCTCCGTCTGCTGGAAAACGAAATGCCAAGGGAAGGCCACTATTTGATGGCTGAGTTAGTAATGGTTAGTTGCACAAATTTAGCAATGTCATGTAAAGGTATTTGTTGTGAATCTGCATCGCAACGCCCTTTATATTCAACCATGGGCACTTCCTGGCTGAGGCCGCGATCCCCGATTACGATACGATGCGGAATGCCGATAAGCTCTATATCTGCAAACATTACGCCCGGACGTTCATTGCGATCATCAAGTAATACTTCAATCCCGGCTGTGCAAAGATCGGTATACAGTTGCTCTGTGGCTGCACGCACGGCTTCGCTCTTGTTCATCCCGATAGGGGCAATCGCTACCTGGAATGGAGCCATGGCAGCAGGCAGGGTAATGCCACGTTCGTCATAATTTTGTTCTATCGCTGCGGCGACGATGCGTGATACGCCGATGCCATAGCAACCCATTTCCATGAATTGGGATTTTCCGTTTTCGTCGAGG
>JBIIMQ010000075.1:0-9316 GCA_044337935.1 Candidatus Nitrotoga sp. | reverse complement strand
GCAATGCACCTGGCTTTGGCATTTAATCCGTCACATCTCGAGATCGTTAATCCGGTAGTGGAAGGTTCGGTGCGCGCGCGCCAGCATCGCCGTGGCGACAAGGATGGGCGCGAGGTACTGCCGGTATTGTTGCATGGTGATGCTGCTTTTGCCGGACAGGGCGTGATTATGGAAACGTTCAGCTTATCTCAGACGCGCGGTTATCACACTGGCGGCACAGTGCATATCGTTATTAATAATCAGATTGGATTTACTACGTCGGATAAACGTGATGCCCGCTCATCTTTACATTGCACCGATGTGTCGAAGATGATCGAAGCGCCGATTTTTCATGTGAATGGAGATGATCCTGAAGCAGTATTGTTGATTACCGAAATTGCATTGGATTACCGCATGACCTTTAAACGGGATGTGATCGTTGATCTGGTGTGTTTCCGCAAGCTGGGACATAACGAGCAGGATGAACCGTTGGTGACGCAACCGTTTATGTACCGCTATATTAATCAACATCCGGGTATACGAACACTGTATGCCAAGTGTTTGTTGGAACGAAATGTGGTGGCGGAAGGCGAGCCGGAGGCCATGGTTGCCGCCTATCGCCGCGCGATGGATGAGGGTATCAATCCGATCCAGCCGGTATTGAATGATTATAATAAAGAGCATGTAGTAAATTGGTCTAAATTCAGGAGCGGTGTGTCCTGGGACGTGGCGGTGAATACTGCGGTTCCGCACGATCAGCTTCAAAAATTATCTCGGCGACTGACGGATGTACCGGCGGATTTCAAGCTTCATTCGCGCGTGGAAAAAATTATCGCCGACCGCCGCGCCATGGGGAATGGCGAACTGGCTTTGGATTGGGGCATGGCAGAAAATCTGGCCTATGCCAGCCTGGTAGCCGAGGGTATTCCGGTTCGTTTGTCCGGGGAAGATAGCGCGCGCGGCACTTTTTTCCATCGTCATGCTGTGCTGCACGACCAAAACCGCGTGCAGTGGGACAAGGGCTATCATATTCCTTTGCAAAATATTGCGCCGAATCAGGCCGATTTCATTGTGATTGACTCCATTCTTTCGGAAGAGGCGGTGCTGGCATTTGAGTATGGTTATGCCAGTGCGGAACCCAATTCGCTGATTATATGGGAGGGGCAATTTGGTGATTTTGCCAATGGTGCACAGGTGGTCATTGATCAATTTATTTCATCGGGAGAAGCCAAGTGGGGGCGTATGTGCGGGCTGGTGATGTTTTTGCCGCATGGTTATGAAGGGCAGGGGCCGGAGCATTCGTCCGGGCGGATTGAGCGTTATTTACAGTTGTGTGCGGATTACAATATTCAAGTGTGTATCCCTTCCACTCCGGCCCAGATGTTTCATTTATTGCGCCGCCAGATGTTGCGCCCGATACGCAAGCCGCTGATTGTGTTTACGCCAAAAAGCATGCTGCGCAGCAAGGATGCATCTTCGCCGTTGAGTGATTTGGCGCAGGGCTCATTTCAACCGGTGATAGGAGAGGTGGATGAGCGGGAAGCTGCCAATGTGCGGCGTATTATTGTGTGCAGCGGAAAAATTTATTATGAACTCAAGGCTGCGCGACGCGAACGCGGCATTCAGAATGCTTCACAACACTCTTTGTCCCCGGAAGAAGTGGCAATTATTCGGCTGGAACAACTTTATCCATTTCCGCATGATGCGTTCGCGGCGCAGATTGCAACTTATTCCAACGCCACGGAATTGTTGTGGTGCCAGGAAGAGCCTGGCAATCAGGGCGCATGGCATCGTATTCAGCATTATTTTCTGCGCCATCTGCGTGATGGCATGAGGCTTGCATATGCATTGCGACCTTCTTCGGCATCACCCGCAGCGGGGTATCTGGCCGTGCATAATGAACAACAAAAGGCGGTGATAGACGCTGCATTCCGCCGCGATCCCGACATTAAATCAGGAGTAAGACACCATGCAAATTGAAGTGAGAGTGCCGCAGCTGTCCGAATCGGTTGCCGAAGCCACTTTGGTATCCTGGCACAAGCAGCCCGGCGAGGCTGTGACAGAAGGCGAAAATCTGATTGATATTGAGACAGATAAAGTGGTGTTGGAGTTGCCCGCGATTAAATCCGGCGTGCTGACCAAAATTTACAAACAGAATGGCGGGAAGGTGACCAGTAATGAAGTGATTGCCTTGCTGGATACCGAGGCCAAACCTGAAGCGGGCAAGGTCGTGCAACCGGATAGGGCGGCCAAGGTGCAAGCCGCCGTGATGCCCGCGGCACAGAAGCTTGCGGCAGAAAATAAAATCGATACTAACGCGATCAGCGGTAGCGGACGAGGTGGACGCGTCATCAAAGAAGATATGTTGGATGCGATTCGGGAAAAGGCGGCTGTGCCGGTAACCGCAGTTCCGCAACCGGCCACTGGCGGACGTGTGGAGCAGCGCGTGCCGATGACCCGTATTCGTCAGCGCATCGCTGAACGCTTGCTGCAATCGCAACAGAATGCAGCCATTCTCACCACTTTCAATGAGGTGAATATGCGGCCGGTGATTGAGTTGCGCAATCACTATAAGGATGCTTTCGAAAAGAAGCATGGTGTCAAGCTTGGCTTCATGTCCTTTTTTATCAAGGCCGCGCTGCTTGCCTTGCATAAATTCCCGGTGGTGAATGCGTCGGTGGATGGAACGGATATTATTTATCACGGTTACTATGATATTGGCGTGGCAATTGGCAGCGAACGCGGCCTGGTGGTGCCTGTTATTCGTGATGCCGATAAGCTTTCGCTGGCCGATATTGAAAGACAAATTATTGATTTTGGTGCGCGTGCCAAAGACGGCAAGATTACGCTGGAGGAATTGACTGGCGGTACTTTCTCCATTTCCAATGGCGGCGTGTTTGGCTCCATGCTCTCTACCCCCATTATTAATCCGCCGCAAAGCGCCATTCTGGGCATTCACGCCACCAAAGACAGGCCCGTGGCTGAAAATGGTCAGGTCGTCATTCGACCGATGAATTATCTGGCGTTGTCGTATGACCACCGCATTATTGACGGGCGTGATGCCGTGTTATTTCTCGCCACTATCAAAGAGGCAATGGAGTATCCCGGGCGAGTGCTATTGGATTTGTAATTCGGCTATTGCGGCTCTTGGCCGGAAGAAATGTTCCCTACGGGTTCCGGGGATAATAATCAAAACGAAATAAAAGGATTTCATCATGCCGAAATCGTTTGATGTGGTAGTGATCGGTGCCGGCCCGGGAGGGTATGTGGCGGCGATACGATGTGCCCAACTGGGGTTGAGCACGGCTTGTATTGACGATTGGAAGAGCGCGCAAGGCAAGCCCAGTTTGGGGGGGACTTGTCTGAATGTGGGCTGTATTCCATCCAAAGCATTATTGGAGTCTTCGGAAAATTTTGAGCGGCTGACGCACGATTTTGCCGCGCATGGCATATCTGCCGAAAATGCGAATATGGATGTGCTGAAAATGGTGGCACGCAAGAATAAGATCGTTTCCGATTTTACGTTGGGTATTAGTCAGTTATTCAAAAAAAATAAGGTGGAGTCGCTGCATGGCCGGGCTCAACTTCTGGGGCGGGATGGTGAAATCTGGCGTGTTGGAATTGCGGATGGAGAGGAAGTGCATGCGCTGCATATTGTTGTCGCCACCGGTTCATCATCGCGCATTTTGCAGCAAGCACCATTTGATGGAGTGCAGATTGTTGATAATGTAGGTGCGTTGAGTTTCAGCGAAACGCCGAGGCGCCTTGCTGTCATCGGTGCGGGAGTCATCGGGTTGGAACTGGGTAGTGTGTGGCGCAGATTGGGGGCTGAGGTGACGTTGTTGGAAGCTTCGCCCGCGTTCTTGCCTGCCGCCGATGAGCAAGTGGCGAAAGAAGCGCTACGCGCTTTTACCAGACAGAAATTGTCTATTCACTTGGGTGCGAAGATTGATGGCGTTATTCAGTCTGATGCGACCATAAAAATTAATTGGCGCGACATGCACGGGGCTGCGCAGGAATTGGTCGCGGACAAATTGATCGTTGCGGTAGGGCGTGTTCCCAATTCACAAGGTTTGGGTGCGGAAGCTGTTGGGCTCAAGCTGGATAACGCAGGGCGAATTGAAGTGGATGAACAATGCCGTACCAATCTACCGCACGTGTATGCGGTAGGTGATGTGGTGCGTGGCCCGATGCTGGCTCACAAGGCTTCGGAAGAGGGGGTGATGGTGGCGGAATTGATCGCAGGTCAACAAGGGCATTGCGATTTGAATTTGGTTCCAAATGTAATATACGCGGCTCCGGAAATTGCTTGGGTGGGGAAGACGGAACAGCAGCTCAAGGCGGCAGATGTTGCTTATAAAGTTGGCCAATTTCCTTTTCTTGCGAATGGGCGAGCCCGCGCTCTGGGGGGCGCGACAGGGTTTGTTAAAATTATTGCGGATTCCTGTACAGATCGAATTCTGGGTGTGCATATCGTGGGCCCGATGGCATCTGAACTCATTCAGCAGGCAGTGCTGGCGATGGCGTTTTCGGCCAGCAGTGACGATCTGGCATGCACAATTCATGCGCATCCTTCATTGTCAGAGGTGGTGCGTGAAGCGGCGCTGGCAGTGGATAAGCGCACGATCCATATTTAACGGATGTTTCGCGCCGATTGGATTTCAACGGAATTGATAATGCTGTTGGTCAGGTGGTAATTAAATTGCGCATGAAATCTCCCGATTTGATTGTGCAGTGCATTAGGTTTATGTAATTACTTGAAGTAGTTCGGAATGCTGCTGCACAGGCATGTTGATTAAGATTTATAGATGGCGCTCCCATGCACGGCTACCGCCTACCTACTGATCATATGTTACAATGGCCCGGTTGTTGGAACGGGCGAAAGTGGCGGAATTGGTAGACGCACTGGATTTAGGTTCCAGCGCCGCAAGGCGTGAGAGTTCGAGTCTCTCCTTTCGCACCAACTGAAGAATTCACTTACTTAATCTGAGGAAAGTTAGCATGTCGAGTATAGAAATCACAAGCGGGCTGGAGCGCCGCCTTAATGCGTCCATCCCTCTGCAACTGGTTAGCAGTGAAATGGAAGCGCGCTTGAAGAATATGGCACGTACCGCTGAGGTGCCCGGTTTCAGGCCTGGCAAGGTGCCATTCAAGATTTTGGAGCAAAAACATGGAGCGCAGGTGCAACAGGAAGTTTTGCAGGATGCCTTGCGGCGTTCATTTGCCAAAGAGGCGCAGGAAAACCAGTTGAAGGTGGTTGGTTATCCAACTTTTGAGGTTAAGCCTACCGAGCCGGATGCGTTGTGGGTTGAATATAGTGCGGTTTTCGAGGTTTATCCTGATGTTGTTCTGGGGGATATCGCCGCTGAAAGTATGGAAAAGGTGGTTTATACCTTAAGCGATGCTGATGTCGATGCCACTATTACTACTTTGCGTAAGCAACACGCCACATTTTCGGTGGTTGATCGCGCGGCTCAGAATGGGGATAGAGTCCATATTGATTATAGCGGTTTGTTGGAAGGCAAAATTTTTGAAGGGGGTGAAGCCAGAAGTTTGCCGGTCTTGCTGGGTGTGGGAGCGTTATTACCGGAATTTGAAAATGCCATCATTGGTATGAAGGCTGGAGAAACAAAATCTTTCGACATGACTTTCCCTACGGATTATAAAGCGGAGAAAGTTGCGGGTAAGCCGGCAACGTTTTCGGTTACCGTGCATAAAGTCGAAGAGCAGCATTTGCCGGAAGTTGACGCTAATTTTGCCAAGTCACTCGGTATAGAAGATGGCGATGTGGATAAGCTCAAGGCTGAAGTCCGCGACAATCTGGAGCGTGAAGTAAAGCGTCGTTTGATGTTGCGTAACAAAGATAATGCAATGGGTATACTGTTGAAGGTTGCCCAACTGGAGGTGCCCAAGGCATTGCTGGATACTGAAGCTAATAGCTTGAGGCAGCAAACTTTGCGCGATATGAAGAAGCGTAATATGGATATGTCAAAAGCAGAGGAATCCTTGCCGGTTGAGTTATTTACAGAACGTGCTCAAAAGCGGGTTAAGTTGAGTTTGATCTTGACAGAGTTGGTTGATAAGCATGATCTGCATGCTAAACCGGAGCAAGTTAAGGAATTGGTTCAGGATTATGCGCAAAGCTATGATAATCCGGATGAAGTAGTGCGGTGGCACTATGATGACCCGGCGCGTTTACAGGATGCGGAAAATTTGGTGTTGGAAGACAACGTGGTGGTTTGGGTAACAGGAACTGTCAAGGTAACTGAGAGAGTTATGGAATTTAGCGAGTTGATGGAGAATCCCGCGTGATGCATAGTGAAACACCTCAAATGGATGGGGATCCGCAAAATGTCGGGATGATCCCGATGGTTATAGAAACCAGCGGGCGTGGGGAGCGTGCATACGATATTTATTCGCGTCTACTCAAGGAACGCGTAATATTTTTGGTAGGTAATATCAATGATGTGACCGCTAATCTGGTGGTGGCGCAATTGCTATTTCTTGAATCAGAAAATCCGGACAAGGATATCCACCTCTATATTAATTCGCCCGGGGGATCTATTTCAGCCGGCATGGCGATTTATGACACGATGCAATTTATAAAGCCGGATGTTTCCACGCTGTGTATTGGTATGGCAGCATCAATGGGGGCTTTTTTGTTGCAGGCGGGCGCCAAGGGTAAACGATTTGTTTTGCCTAATTCATCGGTAATGATCCATCAGCCGTTGGGAGGATTTCAGGGGCAGGCAACGGATATTGAAATTCATGCCAGATATATTTTGAGTTTGCGCGAGCGTTTGTATGTATTGATGGCGCAGCATACGGGTCGTGATATTGAAGAAATTGCCCGTGATAGTGAGCGCGATAAATTTTTAAGTGCTACAGAGGCGGTTGATTATGGTTTGGCCGATAACGTGCTGGATAAGCGTACTTAATAAGTTAGTAGTCTAATTGCTCAATAATAAACGTGGGTGAAATAAAACGAGGGGGTATGAATGGTGCTGGATACAAGCAAGGGCGACAAATTATTGTACTGCTCGTTTTGCGGCAAGAGCCAGCATGAAGTTCGCAAACTGATTGCGGGGCCTTCTGTATTCGTATGTGATGAATGTGTCGAGCTTTGTAATGACATTATTCGTGAGGAAGCAAATAGTGCAGTGTCTGGTGAGGCGGATAAGGGTGGCTTGCTGGTGCCGCACGAGATTCGTGCGCGCCTTGACGAATATGTGATTGGTCAGGAACACGCCAAGAAAATTTTGTCTGTTGCGGTGTACAACCATTATAAGCGGTTGAAGAATACCAGCCAGGATGGGGTGGAGCTGGCCAAAAGTAATATTCTGCTACTCGGTCCGACTGGCTCTGGAAAAACCTTGTTGGCGCAAACGTTGGCGCGGTTGCTTGATGTGCCATTTGTAATGGCAGATGCTACTACGCTGACTGAGGCGGGATATGTTGGTGAGGACGTCGAGAATATCATCTTGAAATTATTGCAGGCGTGCGACTACGACGTGGAACGTGCGCAGCGTGGCATTATTTATATTGATGAAATTGATAAGATTTCCCGTAAATCTGACAATCCATCCATTACTCGTGATGTTTCCGGCGAAGGGGTGCAACAGGCACTGCTCAAGTTGATCGAGGGCACCAAGGCGTCTGTGCCACCACAAGGCGGTCGTAAACATCCCAATACTGAATTTTTACAGGTTGATACCACCAATATTCTTTTCATATGTGGTGGAGCATTTGGCGGTATGGAGAAAGTGATACTTGATCGCTCTGAAAAAGCGGGTATTGGATTTGGTGCAAGCCTGGCTAAACGTGGTGATAAAAAGAGTGTAGGCGCGGTGTTGCGTAATGTGGAACCGGAAGATTTGATCAAATTTGGTTTGATACCGGAATTCGTCGGACGTCTGCCAGTGGTTGCAACGTTGGAGGAGTTGGATGAGGCAGCTTTGATTCAAATTTTGACCGAGCCAAAAAATGCTTTAACCAAGCAGTATCGTAAGCTGTTTGCGATGGAAGGTGTGGATATGGAGTTCCACGAGGGTGTGTTACAGGCCATCGCCAAGAAAGCCTTGGAGCGCAAGACGGGTGCACGAGGTTTGCGTTCAATTTTGGAACATTCATTGCTCGATATTATGTACGATTTACCATCGATGGAAAATGTGAGCAAGGTGGTGTTGGATGTAAATGGCACAAATGGCGAAATCGAGCCGATTATAATGTATGCGGATGCTTCCAAGGCAGCATAGCAGCGTAATCGTCTGTAGCGCTTCTAAATGATGTGGTGGATGTGCAGTATTTGTGTCTGGACTTGAATTATTTCGCGGCACCCCCATCTAACCACCAAATTAATCCATAAAGGAGTTTCCTGCCATGACTGAGCATGATACCAGTATACTTGTTTCCAGTTTTTTCCCGTTGTTGCCACTACGTGACGTCGTGGTGTTTCCGCACATGGTTATTCCATTGTTTGTAGGGCGTGCGAAATCTATCAAGGCGCTGGAATCTGCCATGGAGGCAGGTAAAAGTATTGTGCTGGTTGCGCAAAAAACCGCTGCTAAAGATGAGCCTGCCACGGATGATTTGTATCGTGTCGGCAGTATCGCCAATATTTTGCAGATGCTTAAGCTGCCTGATGGGACCGTCAAGGTTCTGGTGGAAGGAACGCAACGCGCAAAAATATTGCGTGTGATGGATGAGAAAAGCCATTTTGACGCGGATATTGATCCGGTTCCCGTTGATGATAATTTGGGTAATGAAGCTGAGGCGATGCGTCGTGCGTTAATTAACCAATTTGATCAGTATGTTAAGTTAAACAAGAGAATTCCACCTGAGACGCTGACATCTTTGGCTGGTATAGATGATTCTGGCCGATTGGCGGATACCATAGCGGCGCATTTGCCACTTAAGCTGGAGCAAAAGCAAGAAATATTGGAAATATTTGATGTTCGGAAGCGTCTGGATCATTTGTTGAGTCTGTTGGAGGCTGAGCTTGATATTCTGCAAGTGGAAAAACGCATACGTGGGCGTGTTAAACGGCAGATGGAAAAGAGCCAGCGCGAGTATTACTTGAATGAGCAGGTCAAGGCGATACAGAAGGAGCTGGGTGAGGGTGAAGATGGTGCGGACTTTGAGGAATTGGCCAAGAAGATCAAAGCTGCTCACTTGCCTAAGGAGGCGCGTGCCAAGGCTGAAGCTGAAATGAAGAAATTGCGTCTGATGTCTCCCATGTCGGCTGAGGCAACAGTGGTGCGTAACTATATAGATGTGTTGGTTGGTTTGCCTTGGAAAAAGAAAACAAAAATTAATAATAATTTGAAGTCTGCCGAAG
>JBIIMQ010000074.1:0-9323 GCA_044337935.1 Candidatus Nitrotoga sp. | reverse complement strand
CAAAAAAATAACGCACTACTACGGGTTGATCATTCTTCATGACAAACCCCAAAAGAAGCAGGAACACTACTACACGTAACATCCAAATCATATAGCGCATAACTCACCTGCAATAATTTTTTGTTACGACAATAACACGAATGTGTAAAAAATTGGCGGCCCTATCTTATGACAGGCCGCCAGTTGATTACTTCATAAATAAAAAAATACGGAACAACTGTTCCAAACCCAAATAAACTTGGAACAGTTATATTCAGGGAGTTGGATAATCGACCCGCTCACGCAACTCTTTTCCTGCCTTGAAATGAGGAACGTATTTGGCAGGAACCTGAACCTTATCGCCAGATTTTGGATTGCGCCCTGTCCGCGGTGGACGATAATTCAGTGCAAAACTACCGAAACCACGAATTTCAATACGTCCTCCCTGCGCCAAAGTACCCGCCATAGCGTCGAGGATTACTTTTACTGCCAGATCGGCATCTTTGGCTAACAATTGCGGATAGCGCTCCGCCAATTTTGCGATAAGATCAGAACGGGTCATTTATTCACTCCTTATTGTGCATCGGTCTTGCTGGTATCCATTTTAGCCTTGAGCAAGGCACCCAAATTTGTCGTTCCAGCTGTAGACGTATCTATTGCAGGTGATGCAGTCTTCTGCACCGCTGCTGCCTCATCAGCTTTATCCAATGCCTTGATCGACAAATTAATACCACGATTCTTGCGATCTACACTGGTAATCATGGCCTTAACCGTATCACCCTCTTTCAGGTGGTTACGTATGTCCTCAACACGATCAGCGGACACTTCAGAGGCTTTGAGGAAACCTTCGACATCACCGTCCAAAGTAATGGTCGCGCCCTTGGCATCAATTGACTTAACTACACCACTCACCACACTGCCCTTGTCATGGGTTGCGATATAACCATTGAAAAGATCGCCGTCCATTTGTTTAACGCCTAACGAAATACGTTCGCGCTCCACATCAATTGCCAGCACCACAGCCTCGAGTTCGTCACCTTTCTTGTAATTGCGCACAGCTTCTTCGCCGGGGATAGACCAAGAAAGATCAGACAAATGTACCAAGCCGTCGATTCCGCCTTCCAAGCCGATGAAAATACCAAAATCCGTAATCGACTTAATTTGACCTTTTACTTTATCGCCTTTTTTATGATTGAAAGCAAAGTCATCCCAAGGATTGGATTTACATTGTTTCATACCCAAAGAAATACGACGACGCTGCTCATCAATTTCCAGAATAATGACTTCAACTTCGTCACCCAATTGAACGACCTTGGAAGGATGCACGTTCTTGTTGGTCCAATCCATTTCGGATACATGAACCAGACCTTCAATGCCCTGTTCGATTTCTACAAATGCGCCGTAGTCGGTCAGGTTGGTTACCTTGCCAAACAACCGGGTACCCTGTGGGTACCGGCGTTCCAATCCAGTCCATGGGTCATCGCCCATCTGCTTGATACCGAGAGAAACGCGATTTTTCTCTTGGTCAAATTTAAGAATTTTCGCTTCAACTTCATCACCTACCGCCAACACTTCGGAAGGATGTTTGACACGACGCCAAGCCAAATCGGTAATATGCAGCAAACCATCGATACCGCCCAAGTCCACAAATGCACCGTAGTCGGTAATATTTTTTACGATACCTTTAACAATCGCGCCTTCCTTAAGGTTTTCCATCATCGCCTGACGGTCTGCACCATGGCTTGCTTCCAAAACAGCACGACGCGAAACAACCACGTTGTTACGCTTGCGATCCAACTTGATAATTTTAAGTTCCATGGCCTTGTTTTCATAAGGCGCAGTGTCTTTGACAGGTCTAATATCCACCAATGAGCCGGGCAGGAAGGCGCGAATGCCATTAACCATGGCAGTCAAGCCACCTTTAACCTTACCACTGACAAAACCTTCAACGATGGTGCCTTCTTTCATCGCTTCTTCCAACTCGATCCATGCGGCGAGGCGCTTGGCTTTTTCGCGCGAAAGTTTGGTCTCACCATAACCATTTTCCAACGATTCAATCGCTACTGTAACGAAATCTCCGGCTTTTACTTCAATTTCACCAGCGGCATTGAAGAATTCCTCAACAGGAATAAAGCTTTCGGATTTAAGACCGGCATTTACCACCACTACATTATGGTCAATACGCACAATATGTGCGGTAACCAGTTCGCCAGCGCGCATTTCCTTGCGCGTCAGACTTTCTTCAAATAGGGAGGCAAAACTTTCCTGATCATTTTCAACTACAGCGGCATTAGCATTCATTTATAAATATATCCAAGACAAACCCGCTTTAAGCGGGGCAGATTAAAAAACCGAACGATAGATTCGTTGCGGGGCTATAAAAACATTAATTACCTTTATATCAGACTGATGCGCGTGATTTACATGCGGAATGGTAACGTAGCAACACTTCCTGCACTACCTGCTCGATAGTCATGTTGGTCGTATCAAGCAAACCAGCTTCAGAGACCTGTTGCAATGGAGCCACGTCACGCTGGCTGTCCCTTTCATCACGTCCACGAATATCTTCCAAAAGGTTCGCGATACTAGCATCCATTCCTTTTTCTATCAACTGTTTATAGCGCCGTTCGGCGCGAATTTCTGCTGTAGCAGTCAGAAATATTTTCAATATTGCATCTGGAAACACTACTGATGCCATATCACGGCCATCTGTAACTAATCCCGGTGCCTGACGGAAAGCACGTTGTTTGTCTAATAAAGCAATACGCACAGTCGGTAATACCGCCACCTTGGATGCCGCCATCGCTGATTGCTCAGAACGTAACTCATCGCCCACCTGAGCACCATTCAACCAGATGGCCGCTTCCTCAAAACGCACATCCATGTTAGCCGCAAGAGTAGCCAATTGATCTTCGGAATCCAGTGCCACTCCATTCTGTTTCGCAGCCAATGCCAACAGGCGATATAAAGCTCCGCTATCCAGATAATGAAACCCAAGCTGTACCGCAACCAGTTGTGCCACAGTGCCTTTACCGGAAGCGGAAGGACCATCAATAGCAATGACTGGCACAGTTTTAACCACGCTGGCAAAACAATCAAAGTAATCCGGAAACGTCTTGCTAACGCATCGGGGGTCATTGATACGCACTCCCGTTTGGCAAAACGCGGCAAGCGAGAAACACATTGCCATACGGTGGTCATCATAAGTATCAATTGAGCATTGCGCAGCCAGTTTCGGAGATTGGGGAGGTGTGATACGAATAAAATCCGCGCCCTCTTCTACCGTTGCGCCAAGTTTTCGCAATTCAGCGGCCATCGCTGCAATACGATCTGTTTCCTTGACACGCCAGCTGGCAATATTTCGCAGTGTGGTTACGCCGTCGGCAAATAATGCACAGACCGCCAGTGTCATCGCTGCATCGGGGATGTGGTTACAATCCAAGTCTATGCTTTTCAATTTGCCATTTTCGGGTGCACATACTTCCATCCAGTTCGGCCCCATTGAAACACGTGCACCCATCAGCTGTAATTCGTCGGCAAAACGTACATCACCCTGAATGCTATCGCGACCTACACCTTCAACTCGAACCGGGCCGCCACTAATCGCCCCCGCAGCCAGAAAATATGAGGCAGATGAGGCATCGCCCTCGACGTGAATCAAACCCGGTGTGACATAGTGGCTAGCTGCCGGAACCGTAAATGAAGCCCAACCATCACGCTCAACCTGTACACCAAAACGCGCCATCATCGCCAACGTAATTTCTACATAAGGCTTGGAAATCAGTTCACCTATCACATTCACCGTGGTTGCACTGCGCATCAATGGCAGCGCCATCAATAATGCGCTGAGAAATTGGCTGGACACATCACCGCGTACTGCAATGTGGCTGCCACCTTGCGGTGTTGCGGGATGAATTTCAAGCGGCGGAAAACCTTCCGTGCCCGAATATCGAATATCAGCGCCCAATCCACGCAACGCATCAACCAAATCGGCAATTGGGCGCTCGTGCATGCGCGGTACACCGGATAACTGATAATGTCCTCCTGCCAATGCCAACGCAGCTGTCAAAGGACGGAAAGCCGTTCCCGCATTACCAAGAAACAGCCGTGCATCCTTTACTGGAAAATTACCGGCGCATCCTTGTACACGATAAGAATGATCCCCCAATGCTTCCACTGACACACCCAAAGTGCGTAATCCATTCAACATGTGTTCAGTGTCATCCGAATGCAAAAGATCCCGGATTTCAGTAGCTCCTTGAGACAATGCTGAAAGTAACAATATGCGATTTGAAATACTTTTGGAACCGGGAAGACGCACCGTGCCCTTGGCACTGAGCATAGGAGGGAGATCAATAAATTTTGGGGTAATCATTTCAAAGTAAATAGTGTAATCATTACAAGACAACCCATTGAATAATGCAAAATAATGCCAATCAAATACATTGTACGTTTATTAGTTTTACAACTGGGCTAATCCGTATCGATAAATTTGTATTACGGCCATACGGCCACAGGTGAAATTTTGCCATAGTCATTCCAGCGTGTATTTCTCACAGCTCTTTCCATCAAGATAACTTCTTCATCTGGCGCACCACCGCCCTCCTCATTGTCACAAAGGCCAACCCCGTAGATCAATCCGCCACATTTAGTAATGATAAAGCGGTTATGCATTTGTGCTTTTTCATAAATATATAATTGCATTTCCACTCCTGAAGGCAATATGGAAATATGTTGCTGGAACCGCCGAATCAGTTCGTCGCTTGCTATTTCATTGCTACGATGTACTTCAATAATAGCTTTGCTACCGGCCAGCAAAGCACATATCTGTTCCAGTGGCCGATGATAACGGGACTTACTGGGATCAAAATGCGGATCGACCAATTTAATTATTTTTGCATGCCTGATCAAAAACTCAGCGCAACCAATCAGGGCTTGGGCCGTTCTGGGGATGGCGAGCTGTCGGCTGGTCTTAAAACGTGGATTTTCTTCATCAATCTCATCTTTCAGCAACACATCCGGGTGATCAATAGCCGTAGCAGAGATAATCGCGGCAAAGGGCTTGCGTGCATGCTCCACTAATGCCCGATCTATCCATGTCTGCGAACCTTCGCCACTCGGCCTGCCTGTATCAAAAACAATATCATTGCCAAACCGATTCAAGCGTTCCACAATTTTGGAGAATTCAACTTTTCCCTTGTGTTCGCGCAACGCCGAATCACAAACCATCTTCCGCCATTTTTTTGGAAATGACGAAATAACCCGCCCCTGGCTCACGCCAAATTTTTCAGTGAAATAACAGAATTCCCGATACGACGAGGTAATGGCATCCGGATCCAATGCAAATTCTTTGATCATTTAGAACAACTCCCCGGCGCGCTCATCAAAAAAGCCTTTAGGCCAACTCTCTGTAAATTCGCCTGCTTCATCCACAGGTAACGATTTGATCTGAACCCCATTTTCCCCACGATCTACATAATAAACCCCGATCATGTCCGGAGAAACAGGTGGGGAATCCGGGGGTAAATCACCTGCCGATGTTTCGCGAATCCGGCGCAATAAGCGCAAAATTAGATGTTCACTATGGGTTTCAATTAAAAAATTCATATTGTGGCGGTATACGCTATAGATGAGCAGGTCTCCCAGCCCTACTTGCACCGAAGGATGTATATGTAGCTCGGGTTGCTCAACCATTACCAAGCTCGCGGAAGGTTCCAGTGCAGCTACCACTACGGGCAGAACCTGTGAAATTCCAATTCCGACATCTCGTGATTGCATTTCCAAACCGGATTTCGTATCTATCAACCCGATGCGGGGTTTAGTCAACAAAGATTCGATGGCCTTATACAACATCCACTTACGTTGCGGGTTCAGTTCATCAGAACCGATCAAATCCAGCCATTCCGAACGCACTTCCCGCACCCATCGGCGCTCAATTGCATAGCCGGTGTTGAGTTTATCTTCATCAGCCATCCAGCGACTGACATCATCAATCAGACTTTGCTGCCCAGTTAATAAAGTCTCCCATCCGGCCAAACCATCCGCCCAACCAGCCTCGTCCTTGGTCAGACTGGCATCAAAGTCACGCGCCGGCACATGACGGATTGGACCGACATAACGCATCCTGCGCAGTTCATCGCGCATCAACAAACCGGGGCCAACAATTAGGGATGAAATAAATGCGGTAAATTCTCTGGCGATATAAACGTTCTCCGCCCCGATAACATCCGGTGCCGGAATGTGCAATAGCTCGCCCAATCTGGGCAGTGCGCTATCAAAACCTGAAAGCCACTCGCGCAATCCCTCGCCGGTTTTTTCCATGCCGGCATTTGTGACCGTTTCGATGATGTGGGGCCAAATCGTATAGTGTGTTTCAATTGTGTGTGCCCCGGTATCACCGGAAACAATCGAATTCGCATTTTTTTGCAAATAATCCAGTTTTTTATCCAGATCTTCCTGCGAAAACGGGTGCATAAAAACAGAATTAATTTCGTTAATGCTGATACTGACATCCCGACCATCATCCGTAGCATTGATTTCGGCCAGCCATTCGCCATTGGCCCCCACTTGATAACCGATCACCACGGCTTGATCGCGCAAGTGACTCCAGGCAATAACCAATTTCACACTTACCGATTCAATACGATTTCTTGTTTCATGCAAAAGATTGTAAAAAGCCCACACTCTGGAATCATCGGTCTGCCAATCGTCAAAGGCTTCCGGTACCAAATCCGGCAAACCTTGTCCACCCAACGACAGATCAATTTGAATAGCAATATGGCGGGTTGTATCACGCAGGTGAACAAGATTACGAAATCCGCCTAAATCAACAAAATCACCGCCCTGCAGTGTCCGATCTGGATTGGCATTATTGCGTTCCAACACTTCGCGCACATACTGCAACGCCTGCATAATGGTACTTTTACCGACACTGTTTGCGCCGAAAAGCAAGGTAACCGGTTTTAAATCAATCTGAACTTCCGAACCGATTCCCTTAAAATTCTCGATATAAATTTTGGTCAGCCCCGTCTGATTGAAGGCGTTTGGTACGCTCATATTTAATGAATCCCCATTGTTCAGGCTGCCTCGACGGGTGTAAAGGCAGATGCGGCTAGATTGTTAAAAAGAATGTTTGATTGAACAAGTTCGCATAACAGTTTTTCTTTAATGGTCATAATCTTATTACGAATTTGTGAATAACGATTTTGAACAGCCATTGAAGAAGTGTGCCATTTTTTTAAATCCGTCACTGAATCGCCAAACATATCTAAAGAAGTTGAGTGCAAAAAATGATCTGCCAAATCCAATGCGGCGCGATATTTTTGGCAAATAGCATCAGCTTTTTCCAGAAGCAGAACAACACGCCGCTGCTCATCCAAGAGAGGAAGTGGAACATCGATATCCGACGTTAATTTTACCGCATTCCGCCCATCTGCCACTTCTACCATACCATTTGACTCAAAACCATTAGTTTTTGACCGTAGAAATAACTGAATATAATTCGCGTCAATATCAGGAGATTCAATAATTATCGCCATTAAATCATCGCCGAGGGCAACAGGCACGTCGGTAACAGCGAAATCACCGGAAGTCGTGTTTGTTGATACCAGTATGCTTCCGACTGGCAATAAAATTACTTCATCCCGGCAACCTATGTTTAATTGGTTAGATGATTTACCACGAACAATTCGTGCTACATCTCCCAGCCGGACAAACCTCATCGAAGCATCGCCTCCAACTCAGCCATGTCCCGCTGAATTTCTTCCCCGAGCTTTTGCATGCGCGCCAGGATCATTTCGGGTTCCTCGCATTCCACCCCCGCATGCCGCACTTGCCTATAGCGATTTATTGAAAGTTCGAAATTACGGGCTCGAATATCTGCGGCAGAGACCTTGAAAGCTTTTGCAGTTCGATCGGAAAAATCACCTTCTTCATTACGCCAGCGACGAAATTGAACCAATACGTCGGACAGATCATCGGCATTCTCATGCGATAAAAGTCCATCAATTTGCGCATCATAAAAAAACACATCCCGGGTATTCCCGCCCTTGGAGAACAAGACAATAGCGGTCGAAAGTCCCGTATAAGATTTAAATATACCGGATGGTAATGAAATTACGCCCTCCAACCGATTATGATCAACTAAATATTCACGTACGGCCAAATGGGCCCTGCTTGCGCCAAGCAGAACACCCTCGGGTACGACAATAGCAGATCGTCCCCCATTTTTGAGCATACGCAAAATTTGAATAATAAAAAGCAACTCGGATTTTTTGGTTTGGGCAATTTTGAGTAACGAGGGATGTACATCGTCCGCCAGTGTGCCTTTAAATGGCGGATTGGAAAGAATGATATCCAGCCCTCCATTATCGCCATCGGCGAGGGTTGGAAATTTTTCCGGGAATACCTTTGAGAGCGTATCCATATAATTAAGATCCGGATTATTTACCCCGTGCAGCATCAAATTCATTGCTGCCAGACGCAGCATCGTGGCATCAAAATCAAAACCATAAATTTTATTTCTCAGTGTTTCGTCAAACTCCGGGGCAGAATTATTTCTGCGCAGATATTCAATTGCTGCCACTAAAAACCCGGCCGTACCACACGCGGGATCCCCAATTGTTTCGGATGGCTTGGGATCTACAAGTTCCACCATCAACTTGGCAACATGGTGCGGTGTGAGAAACTGCCCATGTATGCCAGCCGTAGTAAGTTTGCTTAACAAATATTCGTATACATCCACCAGAATATCATTGTCGTCCAGCGGTAATTTTTCGAGTTGCTCCACCACCAAAACCAGCAAACTGGCCTTTGGAATCTGGAGCGAGACGTTCTTCATGTATTCACCAAACGTGAATTTATTGCTGCCCAAAACGCGCAAATGGGGAAAAACCTCATCGCGTACAAATTTGAGCATCGCCTCACCGTCACTCATTCGGCTCCAGTTTTTCCAACGCAGTGCTTGCTGGTCAACCCGAAAAATAGGATGCCTTGGTTCGTCAGTATTTGCAGCATGCCCCTCATACTGTGACTTTTCCATATCAAGCAATCGGGCAAACATCAGAAAAGATATTTGTTCGATGATGATAAGCGAATTGAAAATTCCTCCCGTGGCAAAATCAAGCCAGAGTCGGTCTATATCATTTTTGATTTGGTTCTCAATCATGCTTCTTCCAATGAACCATTCTCTTGATCGGGAAATTCAGACGGATGCTCCAATTCGAGTTCTGCCTTGGCCAACAGATCCTCGGGGAGACTCGCTTGTACTGCAACGCCTAGCTTTTTGAAATCGTTTGCTTGCTTGATTAAATTATCTTTCCCGGAATAAAGTTGTCCCATTGCTG
>JBIIMQ010000196.1:0-2684 GCA_044337935.1 Candidatus Nitrotoga sp. | reverse complement strand
CCGGATTTGACGCCCTGATCAATGCGTTGTTCCTGCTGGGCCTGACGATTGTCAATTTTTGGAGTATCAACGGCATAGCTGGATGCGGCAAATGCGAGGGTGAGTGCGGTAATGCTAAAGACTGCTTTTAACATGTCTGTCTCCTTAACGTTGACGGCGTGATTGCCGTTGTAATCATTAACGTTTGGCACAGATTGCAAGTTGACTATGTAGTAAATCAAATATTCATATTGTTTCAATTATGGTTATCTGGGAGTAATGTGTATCGGTTTATCTATCAGAATGTACGCTTGATCTATGTTGCTACTATTGCTTAACTGCACAGTGGCAGTGACTTTAATTTTGGTCGCTACGTGATCCTAATCGATTGCTATATAAAAACAGGTGAACAAGTATTTCGCCGGGAATAGCTCAGATTTTAATTTTTGATTAACTTGAAGAGCCGAGAGGCATTGTGGTTATGACCAAGCAGTGCAGATTAAATAATCTGTTTTTAAAAAGGAATGCAGATTGATTAAAGGCATCCCTTTGTGCAAAGGAATGCCTTATTTATTCACGTGGAATTAAGCTGCAATTATTTTGATTTTTAATGTACAGGTTACTTAACTTTTACCGCATTCCATGCGTTGGTCACAGCATCGTATTCTGCCGTTGAACTTGGGAATAAATCAGCAGCAGCTTTAAGTGTGGCAGCTCTGGCTCCGGCGTAATTAGTTGCCGAAGTCATGTACACAGTTAAAGCGCGGTACCAAATTTTTTCAGCACCGCTACGGCCAATGCCCGCGATACTCGCTGTACCACTGGCATTGCTTGTATCTGTATCCATGCAAACCGGGCTGCTCGGTCCGCCTGATGGCGTTGTTCCTTCAGCCAGAATGTAATAAAAATGATTTGCCACACCTGAGCTGTAATGTACATCCAAACTGCCAAGGCCGGAATACCAACAGTCTGCAGACTTGCCGTCAAGACTCGGCCGATACATTGAACGTAATGCTTGGGTACCACTCTTGTAGAGTTTTTCACCGATTAGATAGTCGGGCGTGTCATTGGCATTAGCTGCATAGTATTCAACCATGGTGCCAAAGATGTCACTGGTTGCTTCATTGAGGCCGCCGGATTCGCCCGTGTAAGTCAAATTGGAAGTGCGGCTTGTGACCCCGTGGCTCATTTCGTGGCCCGCTACGTCCAGCGAATCAAAAGGGTTAAAGGTTTTTCCATCGCCATCACCATACGTCATACAGAAGCATGAATCAGACCAAAACGCATTGTTGTAGCTTCTGCCGTAATGAACTCGGTTAAAAGCACCCTTGCCGTCATTGGCTATTCCATTACGTCCATGAACAATTTTGAAGTAATCCCATGTTACTGCCGTGCCATACTGTGCATCTACCGCCACGCTTTGGCGGTTGGAAAGCGTACCGTCCCCCCACTTATTGTCGGCATCGTCCATGTAATAGCAACTACCCTGTCTGTTCAGCATGTCGCAGGTAAGCTGGTTGCCTCGTGTGGGATCTTTAAGCCGATAGTTGGTAGTCTTGTCTGTTGTTAATTCAACCACTTTGTTAAAAAAACCGTCTCCCGTTCCCAAAACATTTGTTGTTTCTACGTTATCCCATGAACGTAACACCTCACCCTTGCGGGCACCGATAAAGGCAATTTTATCAATTGGACCATGAGCACCTTCCCCGATTATACGGATGCGCCATGACAGTGAAGCCACGCCATTATTGACCAGCAGCATTAGGTCATCGCGACCGCCGAGCCCTTGCCCCAGCTGAAAGTGCTGGAGTGCTTTCCCGTGTGCTGCTGATGCACCAATTTCTGGCCGCACTTCAATTGCTGCAAACGGAAGCAGTGCATCCGTGAATCCGATCACAGTTCCTGTGGTTAGGTTGATGTGTACAATCGCTTCGCTCTCGAATACGGGAATGCCTTTATATACGTGTTGATATCGGATATGTGCCTGCCCCAATTCGTCGACAAAGGAATCACGCGCTTGAAGAATATTCCCTTGAGGTAGAATAGAAACTTTCCCGGCAACATATGCTTCGGCAGCATTGAGCGCGACAGCCGGTGCATTGTTTGCTCGGGCAATTGAAATGGTTGATGCAAATATTGCCACCACTAGAAGAATCATTTTTTGTATTTTATTTCCCCTAAAACAGGTGTAGACAGACATAACTTAGCCACGGAGATAGAAACATTTCTACTCTACACGACCAAGGTTACTTCTATTATTTATCGGATGCAAGCGGCGACAATTACACTGTTAACTCGAATTTGCGTTATAAAGACACGCGCTTTTTGAATTTTTAATAAGTCTGGTCAGGGAGACTTGCATGACGATTGCGAAATGGTGTGTATTAATTGCGTGTTTTTTACCCGCTGTGACAGCGATGTTACCCAAGATTAGCTCGCTGCTTCTATCATCCAAAGGCGGTAAATACGACAACAATAATCCTCGTGAGTGGGAATTACAATTAACTGGCTGGCAAAAACGTGCAATTGCCGCGCATTCCAACGGATATGAAGCACTGCCATTATTTATTGCAGCGGTTGTGTTTGCTCAGATTGCTCAAGGTGATCAGGGCCGCATCGACATGCTGGCTATGATCTTTGTCGCGTTGCGTGTGATGTATGTTGTTGTGTACCTGATGAGTTTTGGCACACTACGCTCGCTGATA
>JBIIMQ010000010.1:0-28521 GCA_044337935.1 Candidatus Nitrotoga sp. | reverse complement strand
GCCTGCGGATCAATACAGTGTAGGTAGCAACCCGCCCAGCTTTGACAAACAATTCGTGCGTGACTGGCTGGAAGCTTCAGGGTGGGACAAGCAGCTCCCGGCACCGACAATCCCCTCCGCCGTCATCGAAAAGACGACCGAGAAATATCATGATGCTTTACGGCAATTAATGAACGCGTGACTCCCTGCCGTCAATTCTTGTACTTTTATCCGTTGAACATTGGTATGGCTCCGGATTTACAACCACAAATGCTTGGAGTGGTGTAAGTATGTGGTGTATGAATTACACTTTGGATGTGTAACACTTTTGCTATGTTAGTTTGATACACTCATCGGAACGGGTTGTTAAGATAATTATTCTTCCCCAGTTCTGTATTTATGAAATCAAGGTGCTAATGGATTGAAAAAAATAACCATTAAACAATTTAACAAGCGAATTCTTGCGCTGGTCGAACATATCGGCCTGCTAGTCATTGCCATCGCAACAGTATTTGCCATGGCCAGCGAAACCATGACCATGGTACGGGCGGCACGGGTAACGCTTACAGATTTACTACTACTCTTTCTCTATTTGGAAGTACTCGCCATGGTCGGACTGTATTACAACTCGGGTAAGCTACCGGTGCGCTTCCCACTTTACATCGGCATGGTAGCACTCGCACGCTACCTGATTCTGGACATGAAAGCCATGGATGACTGGCGCATGCTCGCAATTACCGGTTCAATCCTGATGCTGACGCTTGCTGTCTTTCTGATTCGCTTGGGCCATGTACGTTATCCCTATTCGGGAGATGATCCGTCGGCGGAACTTCGACAAGTCAACCGAGTTCAGGATTGAAAACAAGACATTGTTCGTGAATCTTTGTACTACAGCGGGTTCCTCTATTAAACAATAAACACCGAATTTTAAGAGAGTAACTTTCTTCATGCAGCGGAACGGTGCCGCTCCGGATTTGGTTGCTTTTTTGTTTTTATTCCCAGATGAGTTTTTTATTCTCACTTTTCAATATACAAAACACTCAGTCAGATATTCTTTAAGTCAGGCGTTGCACTTCAAACTTGAACTTGCGTAATAAATTAAATGTTCGGATGTTGAAGAATGGGAGTTATGGCCATCGCGATCCACAAAGGATTTACGCTCATTGAACTGCTGGTTACATTGAGTGTGGCGGGTGTTCTGCTGGCCGTGGCGGCACCAAATTACCGGGCTTTCATTCAGGACAGCCAGCTTACGACGCAGAGTAATAATTTTTTCTCGGCCATGATGTTGGCCAAAAGCGAAGCGATCAAGAGAGGCAGCCCGGCTACAATTTGTCCCAGCGTAAACAGTACTACTTGTGCGGGTATGAAAGTCTGGTCAAGCGGCTGGATTGTATTCTCGGACACTAATGGTGATGGCAAAGTAGATGCGGGCGAAGAAATTATCAGGGTTGGCAGTGCATTGCCCGGTCAAAGTACGCTGACGTCCGGAAACAGAAAAAGGGTAACATTCGCAGCAAGTGGTTTTACGCTGGGCTTTGATGATACCTTTTCTTTGTGTGATAGCCGAGGGGTTCCGATGTCCCGAAGTTTGATATTGAGTAATCAAGGGCGTTTGCGTACAGATAAGGGACACGGCGCATGTCTGTAGATTTTGTGTTTAATTGGGGAAGGCAGATCAATAGCCATAAGCAGGGTGGCTTCAGTATGCTGGAAGTGCTGGTTTCGATTTTGGTGCTTTCCTTGGGGTTGCTGGGTATGGCGGCCTTGGTGATGACGGGTATGCGCAGTAACAATGCAGCGCATTTTCGTTCAATTGCTACCCAGCAAACGATGGACATTGCGGATCGTATACGCGCTAATTTGGTAGGTGCGCGTGCCGGAAATTACGATGCGCTGACTGCTGTTATTCCGGTGAGTGGTGATTGTGTGGCTGCAAATTGCAATGCGGCACAAATGTCAATTTATGATCATGCTCAGTGGAATACAGCCAATTCAATTTTATTGCCGGGTGGTATGGGAACCGTAACCGGCACTTTGGCAACCGGTTTTCTGGTTACTTTGTCGTGGAGTGAAAAGGAAATGGGGGGTGTAGCGGATCCTGCCTGTCCAACGGGGACGCAAATCAATACGCGCTGTTTCCTGATGAGATTTTCTCCCTGATGCTTACCTTGCTAATTAATTGTGACGGAGTAACGTCTGATCCGGAAATTATGCCGTACACACATCAAAGGCCGTTCTTGTTCGGCCAATTTTGCAAGTAGCCGCGCTTCATCAAATCCGACAGACCACCGGTTTACAGCCGGGATTTACCTTGGTGGAGCTCATGATTGCAATGACCATTGGCCTGATATTGCTGCTGGCTATTGGGTCAATTTTCATCAGTAGCAATCAGATTTCCAGAGTGCAGGAGAATAATGCCCGTGTTCAGGAGAGCGGGCGTTTCGCGCTGGATATTCTTGGACGTAACATCAGGCAGGCAGGTCATGCAGAAATTCCATTTACGGGTATTAAAGTTGGGTTCACCGGGGTTCCCATCACAGGTACTGATGGGGCATCGGGAAAGGCTGATACGTTAACGGTGCAGTACGATGGTGCAGCCGGAGATCGGGATTGTGCAGTTGGGGTGGTTGGTGTAGCTGCAGTGGTCGACACTATTATCCAGAACCACTTTAATTTGGATACGGTGAATGCGCAATTTCAATGCAAAGGAACAATCGGTGCGCCTCCGGCTGCACCCGGAGCCGGAGCTGTCGGTCATCCACTGTTGGAAAATGTGGAGGATTTTCAGGTTCTTTACGGTATTGGTACCGCTGGCGATCAATCAGTTAATCAATATGTTTCCCTGCCGGTCAATTGGAATCAAGTAATCGCGGCCCGAGTTTGCGTGTTGATTCGTTCCGATCAAATAAATATTGTTCCCGTAGGTGGCGCGTACCTGAATTGTAAAGGCGTGTTCGTCGGTGTTCCCGCTGATAGGCGGTTACGGCGCGCATTCTCGGCGACATTTAATTTGCGCAACCGGGTAAATAATTTACCGTGAACATGGATTTTCGCGTGGCGCGAAATCAATTAGGCGTGGTATTGATTACTGCCATGGTTTTGCTGGCAGTGTTGACCTTGCTGGGGATGACTGCCATGAAGGTAGCAAATATGGAAGAGCTCATGACCGGTAATTTGCGTGACCGAAATCTCGCCCTGCAGGCGGCAGAAATGGGATTGCGTTATGCAGAACAGCATATCAGCGATAACGATCCTGAAACCAACATACCCGACTCGATCGATGGTGTAACCGGTTTTGATGCGACATGTACCGGCGGGTATTGTTATTACGGCCAAAATAAACCTCCTCCCGCCATTGCAGCCATTGCGACTTATTGCACACCGGGCTGTCCCCTAGTCTATGTCCCCGGAACTATGTTTATGGTTGGTGCCATTAATTATACGGCGCCTGTTTTGCCGGCAGGGGTGCCTGCCCCAACTTATTTGATTGAGGGAATGAAAAAAGCATTACCCGGTAGTAGTGGCTATAGTTATTTCTATCGGGTTTCGGTACGTGCGCAGGGTGTCAGGCCGGGTACGGTTGTCTGGTTGCAGGAAATATTCAAGCCATAACCATCCGGTTGTCCAAAAGAAAATTTGGTGTCATGAAAAAATTTTTAAGATATGCCATGAGGTTGGAATGGATCGTGTGTTTATCCATTGGTTTTCCCGGATCGGCTAAAGCGTTATTGCCATTTTCCAATGCGCCCTTTTTTATGGATGGAAACATTTCGCCCAATGTGATGTTTACGCTGGATGATTCCGGATCGATGCAGGATGAAATACTTCCGGATGATTCAAGTTATTCGCGTTTTTTATTTCCCCGGGCTGATCACGTTTATTCCACCGGTATGGATAATTCAAATGATGTGCCAACGTTTGCAGATGGTTTTTCTTATAGCGCGAGGATGCGTTCATCACAAACCAATCCGATTTATTACAACCCCGCAGTTACTTATCGACCATGGTCGAATGCAGACGGTAGCCTGATGGCAAACGCCGATCCGGTTCATGCTTTCCATAATTCGGTAAAAACGGGCGCAGGGTCACGTGATCTGACAGTTGATAATACGCAATGGGCCGAATGGGATAGTTGTAATGATGCCGATTTTGTCACCTGTGGCGATTCGTTATCAAGCCAAACTTTTTATCCGGCTGTTTATTTTTATTTCAAGGGTGGCGACGAGTGGAATTGGAGTAACTATATTAAACAGGAAATTCGATCGACGATTCCGGTTTACACCGACCATGGTCGCGAAAACCGCAAAGATTGCACGAATGGCGTATGCACTTATGTTCAGGAAATTGGGAATTTTGCGAATTGGTACACGTACCATCGTTCCAGGATATTGGTGGCCCGCGCAGGTGTCGGCCAGGCATTTGCAGCGCAGGGGAATACCATGCGGGTGGGGTTTGCTTCCATTAATGCAATTCCTGTAACTGTTGATGGTCTATTGTCGGATGGTGCAGTGATCAATGGTGTACGGCAATTTATTGACATAAACAAAACCCATTTTTTTGATAGTCTTTACGGGCATGAGATGCCAGCTTCGGGTACGCCGTTACGAAGCGCGGTTAATAATGTGGGCAGGTACTTTCAACGGTCGGATGATAATGGTCCTTGGGGTGAGATTCCGGGTACGGGTGGGGGGACGCAACAGGCGTGTCGCCAGAGCTTCAATATTTTGATGACGGATGGTTATTGGAATGATGGCACTCCTCCGGCCGGGATAAATAATTCCGACAATATGCCGGGCATCAGTATGATTAATCATTCTTCTCCAGCTATACCACCAACGTATGTTTATGTGCCTGTGCTTCCCTATGCGGATAGTTGGAGTAATACGTTGGCTGATGCGGCAATGTTCTACTGGAAAAATGATTTGCGTCCCGATTTGCCCAATAAAGTACCAGCCAATTCAAACGACCCCGCATTCTGGCAACACATGGTAACTTTTACAGTGGGGCTGGGTGTTAGCGGTACGCTCATGAAGTTGCCGTCTGACTTGAACGGGCTTGCATGGCCGGATCCGTCTTCATCCCAATCGGCAAAAATAGATGATCTTTGGCATGCGGCGGTCAATAGTCGGGGGCATTTTTACAGTGCCACTGACCCGGTTGCATTTGCCGATGCTTTGGCGAGCGTATTGTCAACTATTGCGGTGCGTACAGGATCTGCTTCGGCCGTGGCGGTTAATTCGAATTCATCGATAGCCAATGGCCGGATATATCAGGCCAAATTTAGTAGCGGGGATTGGGCCGGGCAATTGTTATCAATTCCTATTGATACGGCGGGTACATTCGGAGCGGTAGAGTGGAATGCGGGAGATATCTCCCTCAAGTCGGGTACGATTAACCCGGCTGATCGTATCATCATAACCAAGGGGAGCAGTGGTGGCGTACCATTTGAATATGCCAATCTGACCGTCGCACAAAAAGGATTGCTGGACAAAGATGTTGCAGGCACGGTTGATCATTGTGGTTTGGAACGGGTTGCGTATTTGCGTGGCAGTGCTGTTCATGAAGGCAGCGGAACTTTTAGTTGTGCCAGCACAAGCGTCATAAATAAGTTTCGTGGTCGTCCGGCCAGCAAACTGGGGGATATTGTTAATTCCGGGCCTTATTACGCAGGTCGTCCCAATGCGGGGTATTCAAACGAAGATCAGGCCGGTTATTCTGCATTTCGGACACTATATAAATATCGAACACCAGTGGTTTATGTGGGGGCTAATGACGGCATGCTGCATGGTTTTAATGCGTGCATTGACGGTATAACGCCGGGTTGTACTGTGGCTGATAAAGGTAAGGAGCTCGTTGCATATATCCCGGGTTTGGTTTACGCGAATCTGAATAGGCTGGGCGACGAAAACTACAATGCCAGCCATCGCTATTTCGTGGATGGCTCTCCCATGGTGGCGGATGTTTATGCGGGTATAACACCCAAATGGAAAAGTATTCTCGTGGGCGGTTTAAACGGGGGCGGGCAAGGTTATTACGCCCTGGACATAACGGATCCGACCCATTTTACTGCAGCAAAGGCATCTGAATTGTTATTGTGGGAATTTACCAATGCCGATGATGCGGACATGGGGTATAGCTACAATCTCCCTTCGGTTAATTCCGTTACCGGCCAATCCGGCCAGATTGTAAAAATGGCAAACGATAAATGGGCGGTGGTGTTGGGTAACGGGTATAACAGTTCCGGCGGCAAAGCGGTGCTGTATGTGTTGTTTATTACCAGTGGAGAAGATGGTGTGTGGACAATTGGTACGGATTACATAAAGCTGGTTGCTGATGCGGGTACAGGCAACGGCCTTTCCACGCCAATGCCGTTTGATAGTAACGGTGATGGTTTGATGGATGTAATCTACGCGGGTGATATCAAGGGTAATTTGTGGAAATTTGATGTTGTTGATGCGGTGCCTGCCAATTGGAAGGTGGCATTAATGGGGGCGCCGCTTTTTGTGTCGGGGGTTAATCAACCGATTATTTCGCCACCGGTTGTGACATTTCATCCCAAGGGAGGGCAGATGGTCATGTTCGGCACCGGGAAATATCTTGAGTTGGGAGATATTGCAACGACCAATACTCAGGCTATGTATGGGATATGGGACGATAACTCGACTGCACCGGTCACGATGACAAACTTAGTCCAACAAGTTATGACAAATGCTGCGGTTAGGGTGGTAACACAGCACCCGGTGCTTTATACATTCATGACCAAAGGCTGGTATTTCGGGCTGCCTGTCGCTGGAGAAAGGTTGGCGGGCGTGCCTGTTTTGGAGAATGGTGTTTTTGTGTTTACTACCATTGTTCCATCGGCTTCTCCCTGTGATTTTGGTGGCAGAGGATTTGTGAATGCGGTGGATTTTCTGATGGGTGGGATGCTCACTATTCCAACTTTTGATCATAACAGGGATGGGATTGTTGATCAGCATGATGATAAATCAGCAGGGATGGAAATTGGATTTGCGGCAGGTGGCACAACGCGGATTAGGGGCGTCATGGATGATGCATTAATCTCTTCAGCGGCAGACGGCTCGTTGGCGAGAACACCGGTTTCCAAAGGTACCGGGTTGCGTGGGCGGATTACGTGGAAAGAATTAATGCATTAATTTTTTCTGGCTTAACCGGGGGAAATGTTTTTTGTGAATGGAGCGTAGTTATTGGGAGCAGGAAGCAGAATTGTCACATACTTCCGGTAAGCTGAATGTCAGGTGAAATATGGGTGACAGCCCGGGTAAATTAATATGATGGAAATAAAGGCGGGCTTTAGTGGATCAAAGGGGTTTACGCTGATCGAGCTCATCGTTGCGGTTGTTATTACGGGTATTCTTGCAGCGGCTGCTTCGTCTTCGTATCAAATTTATGTAAAACGATCCAACCGGACACTAGCCAAAGCGGTGCTTCTTGAAAATTCTCAATTTATGGAGCAGGTTTATACCGTGAATAATCAGTATGATGCGACTGTAGGGGTGGATGGTGTAGCCAATACGGTGGATGATGTCGCCGTTATATTACCATTTGCTCAATCACCAAAAACTGGTGCCGCATTACAGTATGCCATTTCACTCAACGCGGTTACGGATACTGCCTTTCAGCTTCAAGCAGTACCGATGGGCTCAATGACTGGTGATGTTTGCGGGACGCTTACGTTGACTAGTACGGGAATGCAAGGTGCTACGGGTGGTGATGCGGCAGGTTGCTGGAATCGATAATGAAACTATCGGGAAAAATAAGTAAATAGATATGTTTTTGTGGGGGGTTGTTTATTGAATGAATGTCTTGTTAATATAGACACATGCGTTTGATAGTTCAATTACCATCGCAACTTGGAATCGCCGAAAAAATAATTGATAGCTTATTGGCTGTATGGCACGTTTAAACCTTTGTGCGTAATTATTGTCTTGTGTGGAGACTGGAATTTTTTAGGGGTTCTTGAAGATTAATTAATATGTGCCATCCGCCAACCGCTAAGCCGGGTTTTTCGCTACCAATTCGGGTGTATTTTCAAGATACCGATGCGGGAGGAGTGGTATATCACGCGAGTTATGTAAATTTCCTGGAGCGTGCGCGAACTGAGTGGTTGCGGGAATGTTATGGTTACAGTAATGCGGGATTGATGCGCGAATTTGGCATGGTGTTTGTGGTTCGCTCATTGAAGTTGGATTATCTTAAGCCGGCATTATTGGATGATTTGCTTGCTGTTAGCGTGCAACTGAAAGATGTAGGGCGCAGTCGTGTTACTTTGTGTCAAAACGTGACGCGCGATGAGAGTGTTTTGGTTGAAGCAGAAGTTCATTTGGTATGCGTGGCGATGGATAGTTTCAGGCCGGTCAGTGTGCCGGAAATATTGCGAGAGCAGTGGAAAAACTAAAGGATATTGCAGATATGGATATAACCCGTGATTTATCGTTTATCCATTTGATTCAGAACGCCAGCGTACTTGTTCAGTTGGTAATGGGTTTGCTGTTGTTGGTTTCATTGGCGTCATGGTGGTTCATATTCCTTAAAATGTTTACTGTCAGGCAGGCAGTGAGGCAAAGCGAGGAATTTGAGGAGTCATTCTGGAATAATGATGACCTTAACAGGTTATATCAAAATACTTCAGTAATGCGCGGTGATTCAGGCAGTATGGGACGAATTTTTGCCGCAGGCTTTACCGAATTTCTCAAGCTTAAAAAGAAACATGGGATGGATATCAATGCGGTGATGGATGGCACGCGTCGTGCCATGCGCGCCACATATCAACGTGAAATGGATATTTTGGAATCGCACTTGGCTTTTCTGGCGACAGTGGGTTCGGTGAGTCCTTATGTCGGGTTATTTGGCACGGTATGGGGGATTATGAATGCGTTTAGAGGGTTGGCTAATGTCGGTCAGGCTACGTTGGCACATGTTGCGCCGGGTATAGCCGAGGCATTGATAGCGACTGCAATGGGTTTGTTTGCCGCAATTCCCGCTGTGGTTGCGTACAATCGATATTCACACGATATAACACGCTTGGCCTCGCGTTTTGAAATTTTTATGGAAGAATTCTCTAACGTGTTGCAACGTCAGCCATGATCTATCGTCGTTCATCCATGCGTCAAATGAGTGATATCAACGTCGTGCCATATATAGACGTAATGTTGGTATTGCTGGTGATATTCATGATTACAGCACCATTGATGAATCCCGGGCAGATTGATTTGCCGAGCGTGGGGAAATCACTGGCGCCACCTGTTGCGCCATTGGAAGTGATCATCAAAAAAGATACCACGTTGGCGTTGAATGATCGGAGCAAGAAGGGCCAGGAGCAGAGAGTTACTCATGATGAATTGATCGCTCTCCTCAAGCAGAAACAGGCGCAGAACGCGGACCAGCCAGTAGTGATTTCTGCCGACAAGGATGTGCGTTATGAAGAAGTGATTCGCATTATGGACCTGTTGCAGCAACAACAGATTAAGAAAGTTGGCCTGTTGGCGCAAACCAAGGGGCGATGAGCGCGACCGTGCATGCTAAACCGTATAGGCTACGTGCTGGGGTATTAGCATTAGTCATTCATTTTGCATTCTTTGCATTGATGTATTTTGGCGCTAGCTGGCGGGTGCAACCTCCACAGGGTATGGTGGTAGATATTTGGGATAGTTTGCCGGGAATGGAGGCCGCTCCCGCCAAAGTGGAGGCAGTGGCTGAGCCTTCTAAATTGGATAAGCCTGTGGAGCCGCCCAAGACTGACCTTAAGGTTGATATACCGTTATCCGAAAAGAAAGAGAGTCGGGAGAAAGCCAAGCCTGTAAAAACAAACGTTAAACAACAGGCAAAAAAAATTGATGTGCGGGCAGAACAAAAGAAGCAGGAGCAATTGAGGGTGCAGGCTGAGCAGAAATTGCAAGCCGAGCAGAAACTGATTGCGGAGCAAAAGGCGCGGGTTGAACGCGAGCGGGTTCGTAATGAGTTGGCTAATGTTGCTGCCAAGATGCGTCGTAAAGTTGAATCGGAAAAGGCTGCGCCATCTAAAGTTGCTGAGTCTGCGAAATCTGTGGCGTCACATAAGGCTGAATTAGAATTGGCTGAAAAGAAAGCCGAAATAGAACAGAAGGCTGAGGCTGAGCGTATTGCCCGGGTTGAGCAAGAAAATTTGGAAAAAAAACAAAAGGCGCAAGCAGAGCGAAAAGCAGAAGCCGAACAAAAAGAGGCGGAACGTAAGGCTGAGGCTGAACAAAGAGCTAAAGATGAGCGCAGGGCTGAGGCGGAGCAAAAAGCTGAAGCAGACCGAAAGGCCGAGGAGAGGAGGAAGGTTCTAGCTGAGAAGAAGGCGCAGGCTGAGGAGAGGGAGCGGGCGAAACAAAGGGAGTTGGCAGAGAAAAAATTACAGGCGGAAAAAGAGCTGGCTGAATTGAAGGCGCAGGCTGAACAGAAAGCCAAAGCTGAACAGGAACGGATACGCGCCGAGCAAAAAGCTTTGGCCGAACAAGAGCGAGCGCGTGCTGCGCAAGCAGCGGCTATAGGTAAGGAGGTGGCTGAATATACTGCCAAGATTACCGCAAAGATACGCCGTAATATCGTTATGCTGCCAGATATACCCTATAATGTAACTGCGGAATTTTATGTGACATTATTGCCTGGCGGCATGGTGTTAAAAGCGGAATTGATCAAACCGAGTGGAAGTGCGGCGTACGATAGTGCGGTGGAACGCGCTATAAAGAAAGCGCAGCCGTTGCCGTTACCTCCAGATGCGGCGTTGTTTGACAGATTTCGTGAGTTGCGTCTGACAGTCAGGCCGATTAAGGAGTAGTGTATGAAAGAATTTTGGTTGTTGCGCAACATTTTGTTTTTTTTGTTGCTTTGTGCAATTTTGCCAGCGCGTGCCGCGTTAAACATTGATATTGTTGGCGCAGGAGAAAATCAGATTCCGGTCGCCATTGTACCATTTGCCAATGAGGATAAGCTTGCCCAGAGTATCACTGAAGTGGTGTCTATGGACTTGAAGCGCAGTGGCTTGTTCAAGCTGGTTAATCCGTCAAACAAGATGCCGCATGAGCCGCGCGACGTGGTGTATGCCGATTGGCACGGTGTGGAAGCTTTGGCTATTGGCAGTGTAGAGACGCTGCCGGATGGTCGTATTACGGCTAAATTTCGGCTGCTTGATGCCGTAAAGCAATTGGAATTGTTTGGTCAGGCTGTGACCGCCAAAGGTGATCAGGTGCGTGCTATAGGTCATCGTATTGCCGATCTGATATATGAAAAGCTCACGGGCAATCCCGGGGTGTTCAGTACACGCATTGCTTATGTGAACAGGCAGGGCAAGAATAATCGTCTGGTGGTGGCGGACAGTGATGGTTATAACGATCGGGTGGTGTTGTCGATCAATGAACCTATTATGTCGCCAGCATGGTCGCCGGATGGTACTCAGCTTGCTTATGTAACATTGGAGCAGGGGCATGCGGTTATATACGTGCAATCACTGGTTACTAATAAGCGAATAGTGTTGTCCAGTGTACGGGGGAGTAATAGTGCCCCGGTATGGGCACCGGACGGCAAGCGTCTCGCCATTGTGTTGACGCGAGACGGTAGTCCACAGATATATATGGTTCGTTCAGATGGTACCGATTTACATCGTCTTACATTCAGTGGTGCGATTGATACAGAGCCTAATTTTTCGCCGGATGGTCAGCATCTGTTGTTTACCTCTGATCGTGGGGGGAGTGCACAGGTTTACAGAATGTCAGTGGAAGGTAAAGCTGCCGAGCGGTTGACTTTTGAGGGAAGTAACAATTTCTCGCCACGATATAGCCCGGATGGTAAAAGTTTCGTTTTTGCACATCAGGTAAGTGGGCGATTCCACGTCGCCGTTCAGGATTTTCAGACTAGACAGATGCAGTTGTTGACAGAGGGTGGGTGGGAAAAAAAACCAAGTTTTGCACCTAATGGGAAGTTGGTGTTGTTTGCTACCGAGGCGCAGGGGCGCGGTATATTGGCCATTGTTTCCAGTGACGGGAGGGTTAAGCAAAGATTGTCTTCGCAGGCAGGGGACGTACGTGAGCCGACTTGGGGGCCTTTTTTGAAGTAGTACTGTTATTTAATAGGGGGTAGGGATGAAGAATATTACGATTGGAGTGATGTTGGCGGGTTTATTAGCTGCTTGTGCTAGTGAACCGCCTGCAGGCGACCTTAAAAAACAGGGGCGGTCGGCGGGTGTGACTTCAGTATCCGCAGTGGACTCTGCACCAAATGCATCGGTGGCTGTTGGTGATTTGGCGGGGGGGCATGGGGCATATTACACGCAAAAACCGGCTGCTTCTATTACCTCTGATAAGGTAACGACAAAAGCAATATCGGATGATACGGGAGCCAAGGCAGTGGTCGCTGATACAGCGGCTATGGTAGCGGCTGATGCGGCGGTGGCAAAGGCAGCAACTGATGAAGTGGCAGCAAAGGCAGTAGCTGATGAAGCAACAGCAAAGGCAGCAGCATTAGCAGCGGCGAATGCCGCCGATGTACAGAATGCTGAACTTGAGGCAGCTAGGGCGGCAGCAGCAAAGGCAGCGGCTGATGCGGCAGCTGCACGAGAAGATGCAAATGCAGCTGCAGCGCGTGAAGCAGTTAATGCAGCCAAGGTTGCGGCTGAATTAGAGGCAGCTAGAGCAGCGGCAGCGAAGGCCGAGGCTGATGCGGCAGCTACACGTGATGCGGCTAATGCGGCAGCAGCGCGTGATGCGGCTAATGCAGCCAGAATCGCAGCAGAATTAGAGGCAGCTAGAGCAGCGGCAGCGAAGGCCGAGGCTGATGCGGCAGCAGCGCGTGAAGCAGCTAATGCAACCAAGGTTGCGGCCGAATTGGAGGCAGCCAAAGCGGCTGCACGAGATGCTGCCAAGGCACGAGATGCCGCTAAGGTGGATGCCGCCAAGGTAGATGCGAATCGAAATAAAGATGATGATTTCTTGAGTCTTCTGTCCAAGCATAGTGTTTACTACCCGACAGATGCGGATGTTGTTCCGGCGCAGGATAAGCTGATTGTGCATGCTCACGCCAAATATTTGGCTGAACATCAAGATCGTTCGGTGCGTTTGGAAGGCCATGCTGATGAGCGCGGAAGTAGTGAATATAACTTGGCTTTGGGTCAACGCCGGGCTGATGGTGTAAAGAAAATGTTAATAGTGGGTGGTGTTAAAGAAAGTCAGATCGAGTCGGTTAGTTATGGTGAAGAAAAGCCAGTGGCTACTGCACATAATGAAGTTGCTTGGTCACAAAATCGTCGTACCGACTTGAACTATAACGCTAAGTAATAAGTAAGCCGGTATGAAACTTCGAACCTTGCTGTTTGCGGGATTGTGTATTGCGGGTCAGGCCCACGCCTCATTGTTTAGTGATGATGAGGCGCACAACCAGATTCGGCAATTAAAAGAACGTTTGTTTACTCTGGAAAGTACCGATAAGCAGCAAGGTGAAGTTGTTAAGCAGCAGGCTCGGTTGATTAGTGAGCTGCAAGCTGAGATTGAGATTCATAAGACGGAATTGCGCAAGTTATACGGACAAAATGAAGTATATGCCCACAACTTGCAGGATATGGAAAAACGGCAGACAAGCCTCTATGCTAGCCACGAAAAAGAGTTGATTAATTTAGGTGGTCAACACGAAAAATTGGTGCATGATTTGCAGGAGATGGAAAAGCGACAGGCAACGCTCCATGGTAATCATGAAAAAGAGTTACTTAATCTAAATGGTCTATATGAAAAATTAACTCGCAATTTGCAGGATGCCGAGAAACTTCAGATTGAAGTTAATAAAAAGCAAGATAGCTTTCTTGAACAGCAGCAAATAGAGGCTAAGACGTTTATTACCAAGTTGGAAGAATTCGAAAAAAAACAAATTCAACAAACCCAAACTATGCTGGAATTCCAGGGGCAAATCGAGGCCCAGAATGTGGAGTTTCGCAAATTGCAGGGAATGAATGAGGATTTGGATCATAAATTACAGGATTTGAATCAAAGGCAGGCAGGCGGATATACCGATCTGGATACGCGTATGCGTCGCTTTGATGAGCTACAAAAGCAGATTCAGGTTTTGAATGATGAATTGAATAAATTACGTACGCACGGTGAAGAAGTATTAACCCATAATTTACGGGATATGGAAAAGCGACAGGCGGAAACCAATAAACTGCAGGTTGCCGCGCTCGATTTACAAAAAGTTGTTGATACTCAACATATTGAATTGCGTGGTCAGAACGAAGAGTTGATGCACAATTTACAGGAATTGGAGAAAAAACAGAAAAGTTTCAATAATGATGTAAGTAATCGGTTACGCAATGTTGAGACCATAGCTATTCTGGATTTGAAAAAAAAGGTAGATGCTCAAGGTGACGAAGCAAGCCAATTGCGGGATCAGAATGATGGGATGATCCGTACTATGCAGGAAGTGGAGAAGCGACAGGTGGAAATTGGCAAGCAACAAACAAGCTCTGTCCATAAATTGCAAACGCAGGTTGATGCATTGAACACGGAATTACGAAGATTGCGCAGCCAGAATGAAGATTTGTTGCACAACATGCAGGATGCGGAGAAGCGGCAGAAAGAGTTTTATGCGGATATGGATGCCAGCTTGCGCCATTTTGAGTCGATAGTTATAAGTACATCATCAGCCTCATCCAGTCCTCAACCCGCCAAGGCTGTAGGAGGCGGGAATATGCCATCAGTATCCTCTGGCACAACAGCTAATGGAAATGCTATTGAATCAGGTGCTGCTGCGGAAAACCGTGCTTATGAGTTGGCATATGGTTATGTTAAAGCGGGCGATCATCGGAATGCCATCAGTGCTTTTCAGGAATTCTTGAAAAATTATCCTGAATCGAAGCATGTTCCCCGCGTACATTATGAGGTGGGTAGTTCTTATGTTGAGTTGAAAGATTACAGGCGAGCATTGGATAGCCACCGGCTTTTGTTGAGCAAATATCCGTCAAGTTCAGATGTGCCGGATGCAATGTTGGGTATTGCAGAAAGCCAGAGTCAGCTTAAGGCTATAGGTGGGGCGAAGAATACACTTAATCAGATAATTGCAAAGTATCCTGGGACTAAAATAGCTGAACAGGCCAAGAAACGTCTTGATAGTCTCAAATAGTGATGCTTTATTAACAGGTGGGGTGCTTTATTTGTATTGAGTTGGCTTGGCGGAATGCCGTCCTGTTTAGCTGGCGGTAGGAGATTTCTGGTGTATCAAGGGTGTGTGAGGCTATACCAAGAGTTTTAAAACGGCAACTTTGCGAGAGCTTATATTATGAATACAATGAAAAATTTAAAAAAACTAGGGATAAGCATACTATTAATGCACTTACTAGTTGCTTGCGCTAAACCTCCTGTAGTTAGTACCAAAGAAGATGGTAAAGATGCCTCCACGGAGGCAACCACTCTTTCTACTGCATCAGGAACTGAAGATCGTCCGCTCACTAATGCTTCCGGAGTTACAATTTATCCCGGAACCGGTGCAGGGACGGGAGCTGGCTCCGGCGCGGGAATGGGAGGTGTTTCAGGTTCAAGTTTTGGTTCAGGTTCGGGCTCTGGTTCGGGCGCCGCTTCTGGTTCATCTGAATCCGGCGCGAATGATCCATTGAGTGATCCCAACAGCTTGTTGGCCAAGAGATCTGTCTATTATTCAACCGATACGGACACGATATCGGATCAATATAAGCAGATAGTGCAAGCGCACGCTGAGTATTTGGCTGAACACCCAAGCATGACGGTGCGTTTGGAGGGAAATGCGGATGAGCGTGGAAGTAGCGAATATAACCTTGCTTTGGGGCAGCGTCGGGCCGATGGCGTAAAAAAGATGATGTTAATGGGGGGTGTCAAAGAAGGCCAGATTGAATCGGTTAGTTACGGCGAAGAGAAACCTAAAGGTAGAACGCATGATGAGACTTCATGGTCTGAAAATCGTCGAACCGATTTGAATTATCAATCAAAGTAGACCGACATGAAGCCTCAAGCTTTTCTACTGGCCGGATGGAGTATCGTTGCAGCATGTTCAGCTCATGCTGCCTTTTTTACCGATGAAGAAGCGCATAACCAAATTCACCATTTGAAAGAACGCGTGTCTAATTTGGAAAACAGTGGCAAGCAGCAAGCTGAAATTATTAAACAACAGGACGAAATTATCAGGCAACAGGTTGAGGCTCGTAAGCAGCAGAACCGTGAAATACTTGAACTCCAGGCGCAAATTGATGCGTTGCGCGGTTTGCGCGGGCAGTACGAGGTGCTGGCACATAACCTGCAGGAAATAGAGAAGCGGCAGAGAGATTCATACATTGATTTGGATACCCGTTTACGGCGCTTGGATAAGCGTGATGTAGTGGTGCCGCCGCCCAAACAGATAAAGCCTTGAGACGTCCTGCATATTACAAATAAAGCAAATTTCCATGATTACATGCTCCGACAGTGAGCAGTTACGAGTAACCGAGATTTTCCATTCCCTGCAAGGTGAAACGAGCCGAGTCGGCTTGCCGACGGTATTCGTTCGTCTGACGGGTTGTCCGTTACGTTGCTCCTACTGTGACACAGCGTATGCTTTCAGCGGCGGCCAGAATATGACAGTTGCCGGAATACTTGTCGAAGTGGCTCGCCATCAAACGCGCTATGTTACGCTTACCGGCGGTGAGCCTCTGGCGCAGAAAAATTCTCGGTCTCTGTTAAGGGCCTTGTGCGATGCCGGTTATGACGTGTCGCTGGAAACAGGCGGAGCATTGGACGTGTCCGATGTTGATGAGCGGGTGATGAAGATTTTGGATATCAAGACACCTGCATCAGGTGAGGTTAAAAAGAACCTGTGGAGTAATCTCGCCTCGATACATGAACACGATGAAATAAAATTTGTTTTATGTGATGAATCTGATTACCTATGGGCCAAGCAGATATTAAGCGAACATAATTTGGCCGACAAATGCACCGTGTTGTTTTCGCCTGCACATGATCAACTGCCACCCAAAGAATTGGCTGATTGGATTCTGCGCGATAGTTTGCCGGTGCGCATGCAAATACAATTGCATAAGTTACTATGGGGTGGTCAGCAGGGGACATGAAGAATGCGGTAGTGTTGTTGTCAGGCGGCCTAGATTCTGCCACGGTAATGGCCATGGCAAAGCAACAGGGATATAGTTGCTTTGCATTAAGTGTGGACTACGGGCAGCGTCATCACGCTGAACTTGCGGCGGCGGCGCGTGTGGCGAAGACGCTGGGTGCTGTTGAGCAGCGTGTTGTCAGTGTTGATTTAACCGGGTTTGGCGGTTCTGCTTTGACAGACGCGCGCATTGCGGTGCCGGAACAGAGATCAGCCGGCATTCCCCTGACTTATGTGCCAGCGCGTAACACGATCATGCTGTCACTTGCTGTCGCTTGGGCCGAAGTATTACAAGTGCAGGATATATTCATCGGTGTGAACGCAGTTGATTTTTCTGGTTATCCGGATTGTCGCCCGGAATATATAGCGGCTTTTGAAAAAATGGCTAATCTCGCGACCAAGGCGGCAGTAGAAGGAAAACATCTGAAATTGCATGCGCCGTTATTGCACTTGTCCAAGGCCGATATAATTAAGTCAGGCACGGAACTCGGTGTGGATTACAGCCTGACGGTGTCCTGTTATCAAGCCGATTCAGAAGGTCGTGCATGTGCTGTGTGTGATTCCTGTCATTTGCGCCGGGCTGGCTTTAAAACCGCTGGGATAGCTGATCCGACACGGTATCGTGTTGCATGATGGCCCGCCCTGCCGCGTTGACAGGGCGGGTAAAGTCCGTATAATGCGCCCTTCCTTGAAGGATATGGGTCGTTAGCTCAGCCGGTAGAGCAGCGGACTTTTAATCCGTTGGTCGGCAGTTCGAATCTGCCACGACCTACCAGGTTTGGGTGTGATTTGGATGAGTTACTGAAGCATCCGGGGCATGCCAATATTTTTGTCGCCGCTTTAGCTCAGTTGGTAGAGCAACCGCCTTGTAAGCGGTAGGTCATCAGTTCGAATCCGATAAGCGGCACCAAAATAAAGCCCCATAGCAATATGGGGCTTTTTATTGCCGATTGATCTTGCGCCATATCATCAAAATGCCACAACGCATTTTCAACATACCTTCCTATGTCAGAAAATGATCGCGTACATCAGGAATTGAAGATGATAGAATGCTTCGGAAAGACTGCGACCGGTTGATTTGTTGGCATGCCGGAGCAAATCAGGGTAATGCAGCAGTTTCGGGATTCGCATAGAATTAGAGTCGATCTGATTGAACAGATCCACATTCCCTTCCAAATTATGTCTGAAATCTTCGCACTTGTTCCCGCTGCTGGAAGTGGTTCCCGTATGGGTGGCGGGATACCGAAACAATATCTGCCGCTGGCCGGGCAGCCGATGATTTATCATGCGCTTGCCACTTTATGTGCCCACCCGGATGTCAGGTCAGTCTTTGTAGTCCTCGCACCTGATGATGCGAACTGGCACAGCTATGATTGGTCATCGTTCGGGGATAAGTTGCAACCGCTGTTTTGCGGGGGAGCAACGCGTGCGGAAAGTGTGCTGAACGGGTTGATGGCTGCCGAACTTGAGCTGGATGACTGGCTGTTGGTGCATGACGCAGCGCGGCCCTGTTTAAGCCATAAACAGCTTACCAGCCTGATTGAAACACTACGCGATGATGAAGTTGGCGGCATTCTTGCGGTGCCGGTGGCGGATACGCTGAAGCGTGCCGATGTGGAATGTCGAATTGCTCGCACCGAGAGCCGGGAAGGGATATGGCAGGCGCAGACTCCCCAGATGTTTCGCACCGGGCTTTTGCTGCAGGCGCTTCAAACCGCGCCGAATGTAACAGATGATGCTTCCGCTGTTGAGGCGCTGGGTTTACATCCCAAGCTTGTGATAAGTTGTTCCAGTAATTTCAAGGTAACCTATCCACAGGATATTGAGTTGGCGGAATTGTTGCTGGCTCGAAGAAAATAAATATGAGAATCGGACAGGGATTTGATGTTCATCAATTGGTCGAGGGGCGCAAGTTAATTATCGGGGGCGTGGAAATTCCCCATGACAAGGGGTTGCTTGGCCATTCCGATGCCGACGTGTTATTACATGCCATTTGTGATGCTTTGCTGGGCGCGGCCGCACTGGGTGATATTGGTCGGCATTTTTCCGATGCCGATCCTAAATTTAAAAGTATTGATAGCCGCATTTTATTGCGTGAGGTCGCCCGTATGGTGGCTAATGCTGGTTTCCGCGTGGGCAATGTCGACGCCACCATCATTGCGCAGGCGCCCAGAATGGCATCATATATTCCGCGCATGGTAGAGAATATTGCCGCAGATTTGGGGGTGGCGGTGAATGCCGTGAATGTGAAAGCGACTACCACTGAGAGGCTGGGTTTTAGCGGGCGCGGGGAAGGTGTCGCGGCGCAGGCGGTCACGCTATTGTTGGTTTGAGCCAACGCAAATTATGGCAATGTCGGGTGCAGGTAACCAGCGGGATAATTTTTAATAATGATGCGTATTTTGGCGCTGGAAACATCTACTGAATATTGCTCTGTCGCGCTGTGGCAAGACGGCAATGTTGTTCACCGTAGCGAACTGGTAGGGCAGCGCCATTCCGAGTTGTTGATGGGGATACTGGATAGTTTATTGCATGAAGCCGGGATGAGTCTCACGCAATTGGATGGCATTGCCTTTGGTGCCGGGCCGGGTTCATTCACCGGTGTGCGCATCGCCTGCGGGGTGACGCAAGGATTGGCATTGGGAGCGGATTTGCCGGTGGTGGGGGTTTGTACGCTGCAGGCATTGGCGCAGGCTGCGGGTCACGATAAAGTGATCACCGCATTAGATGCGCGCATGGGTGAGATTTATCATGCCACATATGAAAAACGGGCGGGATCATGGGTAACGATTTGCGAGCCGAATTTGTGCTTGCCGCAAATGGCTCCGCAGGTTCACGGCTCGGGCTGGTTCGGTTCGGGCAGTGGTTTCGCCATGCATGGTACTGTGCTGGAAAATCGTTATGTCGGGCAAATTGCCGGTAGCGATCCGCTGGCCGTACCGCAGGCTATTGCGATTGCAGAGTTTGCCGCGCCGTTATTTGCTGCCGGGCAAGGGTTGGATGCGGCGCATGCTATGCCGTTTTATTTGCGCGACAAGGTGGCGTTGAAAATCAGCGAGCGATAAAAATTGCTTGAACACATCATTTTGCGCGATATGAATCCAGCTGATTTGGCCGGGATAGCGAGTATTGAACAACGCGTACACGCTTACCCGTGGACCATCGGAAATTTTGCCGACGCGCTTGAAAGTAATTATGTGTGCAAGGTGTGTGAAGCACAAGGTGAAACTCTGGGTTATGTGGTGTTCATGAATGTGGTGGATGAAGCACATTTGCTTGATATTGGCATCGTCACCGAACATCAACGCAAGGGACTGGGCCGTTGGCTATTGGGCGCCATAATGGAAATTGCACGTGCTTCCAACATGCGGCGCATGTTATTGGAGGTGCGTCCTTCCAATATGGCCGCGCTGAGACTTTATAATGATGTCGGGTTTCGTGAAATTGGTCTGCGTCGTGGTTATTATGCTGCAGGCAACAAGCGTGAAGATGCAATCGTGATGGAATATTTGCTGTGAATCGGGAAGAAGCTATATTACGCGAACTTAATTTGTATCCGCTGTGGCAACGGCGTGAACAAATCCGGCCTGACCCTGAGCAAAAGATCGTGGCGGCTCAGCCTGTGTTGGAGGAAGTGGCAGATCAGCCTGTAATGGAAAAAGCAGATGCGCCTATGCCGGATAGTTTGGGTTGGGCTGAATTAAAAGCATTGGTAAAAAATTGTACAGCTTGCCAGTTGCGTGCGACTTGTACGCAGACGGTTTTTGGTAAGGGCGATGTCCAGGCAGACTGGTTGTTTGTGGGGGCATGGCCGGGTGCGGACGAAAATATTCAAGGAGAGCCGTTCGCGGGGGAAGCTGGCAAGCTATTCGATAACATGCTGGCTGCAATTAAATTGGAACGCGGACAAAATGTTTACACGACCAACTTTATTAAATGCTATCCGCATAGTAATCGTATGCCGGAAGCCGGTGAGATTGCCCGATGTGCGCCCTATTGGGAACGCCAGATCCAACTTATTCAGCCCAAGTTGATCATAGCGTTGGGTGAAGCCACTGCCCGGTTGTTGGGGCACCATGCCGCATTATCTGACCTGCGTGGCAATGTTCACGACTATCGCGGTTCATCTTCCAATAGGTTGGCAAAAAATATTCCACTGATTATTACTCACCATCCGGCTTATTTACTGCATAACCCGTTGAAGAAATCCGAAGCATGGGACGATTTGTGTCTGGCAGTTGCCACGATGCAGGGGTTGGTTTGAAGTTGCAGCGTATTTCATTACTTGAAGCAGCATCACTCTGCACAGCTACATAGCACACTTGAATTTTTTACGGGTGCTTGTTCTGTTTGGAAACTTGAATTTCCAAAAATGCTTCTTACATTTGCCCCGAATCTTGATCGTGACCATGTTTTTTATATAACACCGTCATGATGCTCGCGAGCAGCACGCCAAATACTAACGTGATAGTTAGGATGTCCAATTCGAATTTTTGCATCAGGGCAAACAATTCGAGCATGGCGAAAATGCTGATGTTTTCATTAAAATTTTGGACTGCAATTGATCTGCCTGCCCCCATAAGTAAGTGGCCGCGATGCTGTAGCAGCGCATTCATGGGTACCAGGAGATAGCCGCCCATTATGCCGATAATGATGAGCAGCACAACGGCAAGAAGTGAGTTGGTAACCGGAATCATGGCCAGTACCATTAGTCCCATGGCAATGCCGACGGGTAAAACTTTTACCGCATGTTCCAGTTTAATGAATTTAGCCGCCAGCACCGAGCCGATGGCGATGCCGATGGCGACCCATGCGGTGAGATTGGCCGCCTCGCCCATATTATAGTGGAGCACGGCGGTGGCCCATGCCAGCACGATTAGACGTAATGTGGCGCCTGCTCCCCAGAAGAGAGTGGTGACACTTAACGATACTTGTCCCAGCGGGTCTTTCCATAACAGCTTGAAGCAATGCACGAAATCGTCTACCAGGAATTTTGGATTGCGGCTTAACGGTTTGTGTTCGATTGGTACGCGCGGGATACGGAGATTGAACAGTGCCGCGATGAGATAAACAATAGTGATGATGGAAATAGCCAGTTCCGGCGCGGAATCGATTCCGGTTTCTATCAATGGAACGTCCCACCATTGCAGCATATGGCCTGCAATGTTCGGGTTGATAAGCGTGCCTCCCAGTACTGCACCGAGCACGATGGCGGCGACAGTTAATCCTTCCATCCAGCTATTCGCCGGTACTAATTTGTCCGGCGGCAAATATTCGGTAAGGATGCCGTATTTTGCCGGGGAATAGGCCGCCGCGCCCAAACCTGCCACTGCATAAGCGAGAAGCGGATTCACGCCGAGCAGCATGGCGACACAGCCGAACAGCTTGATGCTGTTGCTGATAAACATCACTTGACCTTTGGGCAGAGAATCAGCGAACGCTCCCACAAAAGGGGCCAGAACAATGTAGGACACGACAAACGCTGCCTGAAGCGTTGGTGTATGCCATTCCGGTGCATGTACTTCGTGAAGCAATGCGATGGCTGCAAATAGCAGGGCATTATCTGCAAGCGCGGAGAAGAACTGCGCCGCAAGTATGATATAAAATCCGAGGTTCATTGAAAGGCGCAATTTTTTGGAGCGCGTTTTATATCATGAAAATAGGATGCCTGCTATCATTAACAGCAATCTACTTTTTTATCCCGCAACCGTGTATTCATGCCCCGTCCGATTCAAGCCCGCATTGATCTTTCCGCGTTAGAACAAAACTTGCAAGTCGCACGCCGCGCAACCGGCGCGCGAATTATGGCGGTGATCAAGGCCGACGCTTATGGCCATGGTTTATTGCGTGCCGCTGAGGCGTTGGATGCGGCGGAAGGCTTTGCATTGCTGGATATCCGTGATGCGATATGCCTGCGAGATGCGGGATTCGGCCAAACCATACTGCTGCTGGAAGGTTTCTTTACGCCGGACGATTTGCCCAAGGTGGCCCAATATGATCTCGCCTGTGTGATTCACAATCAGCAGCAGATCAATATGCTGGATGCCTATCCGGGCCGGGGCAGTCTGGATGTGTGGTTCAAGATTGGCAGCGGGATGAATCGCCTGGGTTTTTCTCCGGACAAGGTTCATGCTGCGCTGGAAAGGCTCAGGATTCATCCTGCCATCGGTAATATTACGTTAATGACGCATTTTTCCCGGGCGGATGAAGCGAACGGTGTGGCGGCACAACTTGACGTATTTAATGAGCTGGCAGCAACTTATCGCATGCCCCGCTCGCTGGCCAATTCTGCCGCCCTGTTGCGTTATCCGGAAACCCACGCCGACTGGGTGCGCCCAGGAATCATGCTGTACGGCGCATCCCCATTTGCGGAAATTAGCGCGCAACAACTCGGTTTGCAACCAGTGATGACCTTGCAAAGCCGCATTATTGCGGTGCAAGAATTGCGTGCGGGTGAATCGATTGGGTACGGCGGGGTATTCCGTGCCGAGGCTCCCATGCGCGTCGGGGTGGTCGCCTGCGGATATGCCGACGGCTATCCGCGTCATGCAGAAACGGGTACGCCGGTGTTGGTGGATGATTATCCCACCCGTATTTTGGGACGTATTTCGATGGATATGTTGAGTGTGGATTTAAGTGCGTTGCCTGGTGCCGATGTGGGCAGTCGTGTGACGCTGTGGGGAGCCGGCCTGCCGGTGGAGCAGGTCGCCCATGCGGCGGGTACCATCAGCTATGAATTGCTGTGCGCGTTGACGGCACGTGTGCCGATTGTGGTTAACTAGTTTTCATTGTTAGCTGTTAGAAATTAAGAAAACTATTCTTCATTACTTTAAATCAATCGAGACTGACCTTGATAGTGCGTTATACCTTTAACAGAAATAATCTATGAGTTCACCGCCGAAACTTTTTATTTCGTACAGTTGGTCGACAACTGAGCATGAGCAATGGGTCGTAGACCTTGCCGCTGAGCTAGTTAATAGCGGCGTAGATGTTGTTCTTGACAAGTGGGCGCTTCGCGAGGGACACGACTCCATTGCTTTCATGGAACAAATGGTTACTGACCCATCCATTACAAAAGTCATTCTTGTTTGTGATCAGACCTATGCAACCAAGGCTGATGGTCGTGCTGCGGGCGTTGGAACTGAAACTCAGATCATATCTGCCGAGGTCTACGCTAAGCAATCGCAAGACAAATTTGTGGCAGTAATCGCTGAAAGAGACGAATCGGGTAAGCCATTCTTACCCACGTACTATAAGTCGAGAATTTACGTCGACCTCAGTGAATCTGATCGCTACGCGGAGAACTTCGAGAAGCTGTTACGATGGATCTTCAATAAACCTCTTTATGTTAAGCCCGAGATTGGTAAGCCACCGTCATTTATTACCGACACAGATGCCCCTCTGCTTGGAACGTCTGCGCTCGCGAAACGTGTAATCGAAGGCGTTGAATCGGACAAAGCCTATACCAAAGGGGCGTTCGATGAGTACCTGTCTGTCTACTCTGAGCACCTTGAGCGGTTCCGCATCACAGGAAACGACGGCGAATTTGATGATCGAGTCGTGAAGTCGATAGAAGACTTCATGCCCTCACGCAATGAGTTCATCCATGTTTTTAATGCATTGTCACAATATGCTAATCCTGCTGACTATGTGACACGGATTCATCGGTTCTTTGAAGCATTGATACCATACCTCTCACGTCCACCGCACATCAACCAATGGAATAAGCACGACTTCGATAATTTCAAATTCATTGTCCATGAGTTGTTTCTCTACACACTTGCGCTCCTCCTCCGCGCTGAGCACATTGACGCCGCGACACATCTTTTCTCCCAAGCCTATTACGCCCCAGACAACTCTGGGTGTGGAAAGAACGCCACTGTAAGCTATACAGTATTTAGGGGTTATATGGAATCTTTGAAGGTTCGTAACCAACGGCTTAGCCTTAATCGCCTTTCTCTGAGAGCTGATCTGCTTGAGCAACGCTCAAAGACGTCGGGAGTGCAGTTTAGACACGTTATGCAAGCAGACTTCGTTTGCTTCCTTTATGCCGACATACACGCTGATGCTTATGATCGGTGGTGGCCTGAAACTCTCTTGTACGCGAAGCGCCAGTACGGCCCATTCGAGTTATTTGCACGCTCGACATCAAAAACATACTTACCCCGCATACTTAAACTTCTTGGTGTCACTGACTTGGCAGAGATAAAGACGAAGCTTGACGAGTACGCAGAAAACCACCAAGCCCTCCCTCGTTGGCAGTTTGAATCATTCAGTCCTTCGGTGCTGCTTGGCTTTGATCAACTCGGTACAAGGGTATAACCCGGCTCGAGATGGACTGCGTAAGAGCGCGCAGCCCCTTGCATTTCCTCTTTCACTCTGGATAAGATGGTTGAACGCGAGGCGTTGGCAAAAAAAGCCCTAAAGTTTTTCTTTTTTCTGCCGACGCGGGTTTCGAGTGCCGGGTTTAGTGCTGTAATTTCATAACTCCATTCTTTAAAAAGAGGTGCCATGATGAAAACAGAATCTGCCGGAAATGTAACCAGTGTCACCGCACAGCCTAAAAATAAACAAGGGGTTGAGCAGCGTTCGGTGAAAGCCGAAGAAGCGCACAATCAACTGCCCGAATCTGCATTATCCGGCATTGAGGCCTCTAAACAGGTGCTGAATGCGTCTATTCTGAAAGCATCGGCGGAAGTGACATTGAGTGCCGGCAACAATTCTTTGAGTCTGCTTTTTAAAACTGCCATCGAAAATCTTAATCAAGTGCTTGCGCCTGAATTTGGCGAAAATGCCATTCAGGCAACAGCCGATTCCGGTCTTGATTTTAGCCCGCAAGCCACCGCCGACCGCATTGTATCGTTGAGTACGGTATTCTTTGACAAATATGCCGACAGTCATCCGGAAAAAGATTTGGAAACGGCGCTGAATGATTTCACCAAGCTGATTGGCTCAGGCATTGACAAGGGATTTTCGGAAGCCCGCGAGATTCTAGATGGTTTGAAAGTGCTTGAAGGGGATATCGCCTCAAATGTTGATAAAACCTACGAACTCGTACAGTCTGGATTGAAATCATTCATAGACAATTATCCGCGCCCTGATCAAGCGGGCGAAGCTACCGCCAAATCTAGAACTTAACGGGTCAATGGGGTTAGATTCTGAGGTCTCCCCTCAAAGTTGCAGCACAGGATGATCATACCGCAAGGACTCAAGAGCTTCGCGAAACTAGCGCGGCGGGAATGCAGCCATCCCATGCTGTACCAGCTGCAACGCTAGTGAAATAACAGAGAGCACTGGGCGCGAACGCCGCGTGTTGCTCTGGAATTGAAATTCCATTTGCCGTGTTTTACCAACCTTACCAATCAAGCGCAATACGAACGAGGCAAGACATGCGACCAGCAATAACACACCCAATCTGTTTTTCTGTGTGGATCGGCTAGCTGAGAATCCCAATCCAAAACGCTCGCTCTTCAAATCGCGGAACGACTCCCCAATCTGCATCCGCTGGGCGTACACGGCCACGACGGCTTGGGCGCTCAGATGATCGAGCTTTGGACTCGCTGCCAATAACCACGGCTCACATTGAGCGCGTGCATTCTTCAGGCTACGGCTTGAATGGACCAACTTACCCAATTTGCTCTTCTTATGACGATCTCGTTTGATGCGCTTAATCAGTACCAGACGGCATGGCACCGGATGATTGCGTACATAGTTGTACTGACCGAGCGACTTCGCCGTGCCAGTGGCAAGCGCATAGAGCGTTTTGCAGCCAACCCAAGTGTCGTTGTTCGCCAGATTGATCATGTCGCGGTTGCGAATACGGCCGATCCAGTGCCAACCCATGCGATTGACCAATCTGAACCATACCCCACGGAAACCGGCATCAGTAATCAGAATGGGCATACAAGCGGGCGGCAGCATGGTGGCGAGCTGAGTGAGAAACGCCTGATGCACGGTCCAGAGATGTCGCGCTCGATTGCAGATGCACCTCTTTATACAGGGGTCATGCTGCGACCTTCAATGGCGACCGAGGCGCGTATCAATTGCCATTTTCGATCAAGTGTTAAATCCGACCAGTCGATGACGATCAGCGGCATGGAGATTCCATCCAGACACTGCCGAACAAGTGCCTCGTACAATTTAGGTATTTCAATGTGTAGCGAACTGTTACCGGGCAGGCGGTCGATGCGTTTGATGTTGTGCTTGACTCCACCTTGGCCGTGCAGGCCACGTCCATATAGCTTAACGTGAGCCGACTGCCTGTTACCATAGCCTCGGGCTAAACGTTTCGCGTGGATTTCTGGAAAACGGGTGGAAAGAATGCGGTATAAAATAGTGAGCACATGCATGGTGGGTTCTCCTTCGCAGTTTGGACGCTGCGGAAGAGACCAATAACCTGCCTTGCATGTGCTGTTTTGGTGCGGACAGTACGCCCTGGTTTATTGAAATGCAACGGAGTTTTGAGGGGGGCACCTCAGAAGCTGCCCCCTTTGTTAAAGGACTTTTGCAAAGAAACGGCCAATAAATAAACAGTTGCTTAGAACTTCTTGCCCATGCCCACTCCGAATACCACCGGGTTGAGGGTAAGCGTAGTCGCATATGTGCCATTGCTGGTCACGTCAGTTTTAATAAACAGTTTCTTTACATCCACGTTGATGAACAAATTTTTGTCGATTTGAAAATCAACTCCAGCCTGCAACGCGGGGCCAAAACTGTTGCCTTCTACAGCAAAACCAGACGTCAAACTTGTACTGTAAAAGCGTGTGTAATTCACGCCCGCACCCAAGTATGGTTTAATCGTAGCCTCTGGAGAAAAATGGTACTGGGCGGTTAATGTCGGAGGTAATACCCCCACCGAACCCAAGGCCGCGCCATTCAAGGAGATGTCGTGCTTGGTTGTGGCCAAGATCAGTTCCACGGCTATGTTGTTCGTCAGAAAACGGGTAAAGTCCACTTCCAAAGTTGCCTTGTTTGCCGCACTTACGCCAGCCACAGGAGCCGAACTTGATTCTGGCTGAACCGAGATAACGCGGGCGCGCACCAGCCAATCTTCCGCCGCAGCCTGAACCAAACCGGCACACAAGATTGCTGCAACAAACGTTCCTGACATCAATACTTGCTTTTTCATTTTCGCACGCTCCATTTTATTTTCGCCATCAGCGGTTGGTTAACAGACAAGCTAGCTGGCATTATATGTCCGGTCGACCGGACAGATATTGATTTGGATTATAAAGAACCGGTGAATTCAAGTTCGAAGTGCAACAGCTAATACTGGCTGGGTGTAGCGCATCTCCATCCCGAGTAATACTTCATACGGTGATCTGAACCCCTGTATTTTTCTGATATTCTTTGCACACTGATTCATTGGTCTTAGGAGATATGTATGGAGCTGTATGGCAGTTATACCTC
>JBIIMQ010000195.1:0-2713 GCA_044337935.1 Candidatus Nitrotoga sp. | reverse complement strand
CCGGAATTAATCTTTCCGATGCCAAGAAAATATTGGTTGCCGGGAGGTTGTCCAAGCGGTTGAAACACCATGATTTGACCAGTTATGGTGATTATTTCCGGCTAATTACCCGCAGTAATGAGGCAGCAGAGTTGCAGGTTGCCTTGGATTTATTGACTACCAACGAGACCTATTTTTTCCGTGAGCCAAAACATTTTGATTTTCTGCGGAGCCAGATTTTGCCCAAGGCTCAACCGGGGAAAACATTTCGATTGTGGAGTGCTGCCAGCTCGTCCGGCGAGGAACCATACAGTCTTGCCATGACACTTGCTGATGGTTTGCCCAGTAGTACGGCTTGGGATATTGTTGCATCTGACATAAGTACACGTGTTCTCGAAAAGGCCCGTTCCGGTCATTATGATATGGAACGTGCGCACAACATTCCTCAGCCCTTGTTGTCCAAATATTGCCTGAAAGGGACCGGCTCACAAGAGGGGACCTTTATGATTGACCGTAACCTGCGCGGTCGCATGCAATTCATGCAAATCAACCTGAATACGGCACTGCCGAAATTGGGTGAGTTTGACGTTATTTTTCTGCGTAATGTCATGATCTACTTTGATATGGATACAAAGCGCCAGGTTGTCGCTCGTATGTTGCCCCTTTTGAAGTCAGGCGGTTATTTTGTAGTCAGTCATTCCGAGAGTTTGAATGGAATAACCGATGATCTGAAATTGGTTTCTCCATCTATATACCGTAAACCATGAAACGATCCGAGCCTGTTGTAGAGATATTTTTACAACCGGGTGATTTTTATTTTGGTGATAAAAATACCTGTATCCGTACTTTGCTCGGATCGTGTGTGTCTATTGCCATGTGGCATCCAACAAGATTAATTGGTGGCATGTGCCACTACCTATTGCCCTCCCGGGAAAAAAATTCGACATCTTCGCTTGATGGTCGTTACGCGAAGGAAGCCATGCAAATGTTTATGCGGGAAATTCGGGCTGCAAAAACCCATCCTGCAGAATATGTCGTGAAAATATTTGGTGCAGGCAATATGTTTCCGAAGATTAAAGGCGCGAACAAATGCGGTCCGAATGGCTGTGTTCATGCATTGGATAAGTGTAAAAATGTTTCTTGTAAAAATATGGCTATTGCCCGTTCGTTAGTTGAAGCGCATGGCTTTACGATTGCAGCTGAAGATTTGGGTGGGAATAGTCATCGGCAGATTATATTCAATATTTATGACGGATATGTATGGGTTCGTAAACCCGGTGTGATTCAGGCATGAATATGGAGCGTTACTAAATGAAAAAAATTAAAGTATTGCTGGTTGATGATTCGGCTGTCGTGCGCCAGGTTTTGCAGGCGGTACTGGATCAGGAGCCGGATATTCATGTGATTGGTGCAGCGTCTGATCCCGTTTTTGCCATGGAAAAGCTTACAAAAGAATGGCCGGATGTGATTGTGCTAGATGTGGAGATGCCGCGCATGGACGGCATTACATTTCTCAAAAAAATTATGGCCGAACATCCTACGCCAGTGGTGATTTGTTCAACGCTTACGGAAAAAGGTGCGGAAACCACAATGCAAGCACTGTCTGCCGGAGCGGTTGAGATTATTACCAAGCCTAAAGTAGGGTTGAAAAGTTATTTGCAAGAATCATCAAATGATTTGGTACATGCAATCAGGGCGGCAGCTCAGGCCAATGTACATCGTAAAGTCAAAGCAGCAGCATCGTTACCACAAGTAACCGTTAAACTTAATGCGGATGCTATTCTACCGGCAGCTACTCCGCATGCCATGGCTCAAACAACTGAACGTATTGTGGCAATCGGTACTTCTACCGGTGGCACGCAGGCGTTGGAAGCCGTGTTGACGACATTGCCCCGAGTATGTCCCGGGATTGTGATTGTGCAGCATATGCCGGAGAAATTTACAGCATTATTTGCTGAACGCTTGAATGGTCTGTGCCAGATTGAAGTGAGAGAGGCCAAAAATAATGATCGTGTCATTCCGGGACTTGCCTTGATTGCGCCCGGGGGGAGGCACATGCTTCTTAAGCGAAGTGGTGCGTATTATCACGTTGAAGTAGTGGAGGGGCCCTTGGTTAATCGACATAGGCCATCCGTGGATGTGTTATTTCGATCGGTGGCAAAATTTGCGGGAAAAAATGCTACCGGGATTATTATGACCGGTATGGGTGACGACGGTGCGCGCGGGCTGAAAGAGATGCTGGATGCCGGTGCGCCTACTGTAGCGCAAGATGAAGCGACATGCGTTGTATTTGGTATGCCCAAGGAGGCTATCAAGTTGGGTGCCGCAAAGAGGGTTGTGCCATTGCATGAGATACACTTGGCTATTTTAGGAAAATAAGTAAAGCTGTCGGATTTTGCAGAGTATTTGTCGGGTATAAGATGGTCAAATTAACTGAAGTTTGGACAAGAAAATTCCGGGTTCTTTTTGGGTAAATTGCTATGGGTTGAACCTATTTGCGTTATTCTGTATGTAATATTTATAAATGAGTGTGCGATTGGTTAGACGGGCAAATGAGTTCAAAAATCACTAATGGTAGTGTGGCTTCAAGGATATGGTTGACAGCAGCATTTTTTGTGTTGGCTATTGTTTTTAGTATCTATGTTATTACTGAAAAAAATATTGATCGAGCCAATGAACAACGGTTAGCTTCCTTTCAATTAACAGATCAGTTGCTTCAAAGTTCAGACGATCT
>JBIIMQ010000073.1:0-9449 GCA_044337935.1 Candidatus Nitrotoga sp. | reverse complement strand
GCGGAAAAACGGAATATCCCCATAAAAATGGGCTGTTGCGGGCGCTATAAATTGTAAAATCGACCGAAAAATTTCTTTGGCGGGTGGGCAAGGGGAGTTATATGCGCTTTTTTCAGCAGCCTGCTAATATACAAAAATTCAGCGATACCACACTTCTGAAAAACGGGATAAATCTTTGTCGCTGATATCCCATATGTATTTTGTGACTAACTATTCAGCACATTAACAACCATGCAAATCTCGTGATTTTTCACTATCAGTCAAATACATCAGAAGCAACATCAACAAACAAAAACATAGATCTGAACAACAAGCATCAAAATACTGGTACCCGTTGTTGTTATTAACCATCTTCCCATAACTCTTTGTTATCTAAACCATGTGGCTGTGCCAATCCAAAATGTTTATAGGCATGAACAGTCGCCACCCTGCCACGTGAAGTGCGTTGCAAATAGCCCTGTTGAATTAGATAAGGTTCCAGCACATCCTCAATCGTGTCGCGCTCTTCACCGATGGCAGCGGCAAGATTATCAAGCCCTACCGGACCACCGGTAAATTTTTCGATAACGGTCAACAATAATTTTCTATCCATCATATCCAACCCCTGACCATCCACATCAAGCATAGTCAACGCGGCATCCGCTACTATACGGGTAGCTTCACCCTGCGCTTTTACCTCGGCAAAATCACGCACACGGCGTAACAAACGATTTGCGATACGCGGGGTACCGCGAGAGCGCCTTGCAATTTCCATGGCTCCATCAGGAGAAATCGGCAATTCCAGTAGACTGGAAGAACGCGTCACAATGCGCTGCAGTTCACTGGTTGTATAAAACTCCAGGCGCGCCACGATACCAAAACGGTCACGCAAAGGATTAGTCAGCATACCGGCACGAGTGGTGGCTCCGACCAAGGTAAACGGTGGCAAATCCAGTTTCACTGATCGCGCTGCGGGTCCCTCTCCAATCATAATATCTATCTGGTAATCTTCCAGCGCGGGATACAGAATTTCTTCAACCACGGGGGACAACCGATGAATTTCATCGATAAACAATACATCGTTCGGTTCAAGATTGGTTAACAGGGCAGCAAGATCACCGGCTCGTTCCAAAACCGGCCCAGAGGTATGGCGCATATTGACCCCCATCTCACGTGCAATGATATGCGCTAACGTCGTTTTGCCCAGCCCCGGTGGGCCGAACAGTAGCACATGGTCAAGCGGTTCTTTGCGTTTGCGGGCCGCCTCAATAAAAATCTCCAGCTGTCCGCGTATTTTTTCCTGACCGACGTATTCATCAAGATGCTTGGGCCGTAATGCCCGCTCCTGCATTTCCTCCTGTGCGGAAACTGGCGCTGGGGAAATAAAGCGATCAACCGCAGTCAACTTATCGTTTTGGATCATGTTTTGGATAATAGCTTAAGTGCTTGGCGGATGCCGTCCACGACATTTGTATCAACAGCTAATTGTTTAGCCGCCCAATCTGCCTCCTTCGCAGTGTAACCCAGCGCCAACAATGCATTAGTAATATCATTGCCATGTGGCGTTACAACACTGCCGGAACCATCCGACACCGGTACAGTAAACTTATCCTGTAGTTCCAACAGCAAACGCTCAGCAGTCTTTTTACCAACTCCGGGAATTCGGGTCAGCAACCCTACTTCCTTATTGGTCACGGCAATGGCCAGATCGCTTAAACTCAAACCGGACAACACCGACAACGCCAGCTTTGGCCCCACGCCACTAACTTTTAGCAGGTGCCGAAACGCCACACGCTCATCCTCGGTGGAAAAACCATAGAGTAGATGCGCATCCTCGCGAACAATAAGTTGCGTAAACAACACCACCCGCTCGTACAAGACGGGCAAGTTATAAAAGGTACTCATTGGTACATTTACTTCATACCCCACACCCTGAACATCCAACAAAATTTGTGGCGGATTTTTTTCCAGCAAGTTCCCTGTCAAGCGCCCTATCATGTTTACCTTGTTAATCTTTTCCGGTTAATTGTGCCAGCGCGATCATAATTGCATTAAAAATTTACACGTCTCTTAACTCTGTAACTGGGGAAATCGCCCTACCCTTTAACTTAATCTGCCATTTCGTATGCGCAATCCCTTGGTAGCCAACTGCCCCAATCCCATACCGGCGTGTGCGTGACAAATCGCACAAGCCAGCGCATCCGCCGCATCAGGACTGGGGGCACCGGACAACTCCAGTAGCCTCTGTACCATATCCTGCACCTGCTCCTTTTTTGCATGACCGTTGCCCACCACCGCCTGCTTCACTTGTAACGCAGTGTATTCGGCAACCGGCAAATCAGCCAATACTGCGGCACAAATTGCGGCACCGCGCGCCTGTCCCAGCAGCAAAGTGGATTGCGGGTTAACGTTAACAAAGACTTTTTCTACCGCCACCAGTTGCGGCTGGTGCGCTTCAATCACCTCGCGTAATGAAGCAAGAATAACCTTAAGGCGTTCAGGCAAATCACCTGACGGCGTTTTGATACAACCGCTGGCGACATAAATTAGCTTCTGCCCTACTTTGTCCACCATGCCAAACCCGGTAATACGCAGACCGGGATCTATTCCTAAAATGCGCGTAGCCGACTGGAAACTCATCGATTCAAAGAGAGATTATTATTTTCCCCTCTCCCATTCATTTCACACTTATTCATTCAGCAATCACAGCCGTGGTGTACACCTCTTGTACATCATCCAGATTTTCCAGCGCATCCAACAATTTCTGCATGCGTACAGCATCGTCACCCGTAAATATAACTTCGGTAGTAGGTTTCATTGTTATCTCCGCCATTTCCGGCTTAAAACCGGCCGCTTCCAGACGCTGTTTAATCCCGACAAAATCATTGGGCGCAGTAATAACTTCGATGCTACCGTCATCATTACTAATTACATCCTCCGCACCTGCATCCAGCACTACTTCCATAAGGGCGTTTTCATCCGTGCCAGGTGCGAAAATCATCTGCCCGCAATGTTTAAACAAAAATGACACCGAACCATCCGTACCCAAATTTCCACCATATTTGGTAAAAGCGTGACGCACGTCAGCCACAGTACGTGTTTTATTGTCAGTCATGCAATTCACCATTACCGCTGCGCCATTAATACCATACCCTTCATAACAAATTTCGACATAATCAACGCCATCCAACTCACCACTACCGCGCTTAATTGCTCGCTCCACATTATCCTTCGGCATATTGTGATCGTAGGCTTTCTCCATCGCCAATCGCAGGCGCGGATTACTGGCAGGATCACTATCGCCCAATCTGGCTGCAACGGTGATCTCCTTAATCAGGCGTGTAAAAATCTTGCCTCGCTTTTCGTCCTGACGACCTTTGCGATGTTGAATATTTGCCCATTTACTATGACCTGCCATGACATTTACTCCGTTGATTGATTCCCGTATTTCGGACACTGGGGAAAATCCGCGCCATGATAAATAAAGCGCCGATTAAAATTTCGAATTGCTTCAGCCGCACTGCAAAAGTGTGGCTGGCATTCATTTTAGTGTAGTACACCCTTTAGTTAAAGGGCGCCACAGGAAATTAAATTTTCCAAACATTCCACCTTGCGACTTATAACAAAGGGCGAATTCTAGGATGGAGTGCAATTTTGAGTAACGCAGATCAGGTGGGCAGGATGCGATAGCATCCATGTCTTTTGACCAGCCAGTCGAAATTACACAAATGAACTACACACACCTTACCCGAGAAGAACGATACCAGATTTATGCCTTAAAGAAAGCGGGGCATAAGCAATGCGAGATAGCGCAAGTGTTAAACCGAAGTGATTCAACTATTAGCAGAGAATTAGCGCGTAACTGTGGGCAACGCAGTTATCGACCGAAACAGGCACACAGTATGTCAATAGGACGGCGCTCAATGAATGCACGGACGATAGATGACGCCACTTGGCAATTCGCCCAAGAGAGGCTGTTGGAGCAATGGAGTCCGGAGCAAATCAGCGGGCATGCTGCCATCAGCACGGAGACGGTGTATCAACGTGTTTACGCCGACAAGCGTACCGGTGGCTTGTTATGGAAAAATCTACGCTGCCAGAAGCAATACAAGAAGCGTTACGGCAAGATCGACCGGCGCGGTACGATTCCGAATCGCCTCTCCATTGAGGATCGTCCGGCGATCGTCGAGACCCGCGGTCGAATTGGCGACTGGGAGGCCGATACCGTCATTGGCAAGAGTCACAAGCAAGCTATCGTAAGTATTGTTGAGCGCAAGACCGGATTCACGCTGATACACAAGGTTGAGCGAAAGACGGCTCAAGCAGTCAGCCAGGCAATGATTACGCTACTGAAACCGTATCGGAAAAAGGTTCACACCATTACTTCAGACAACGGGCGCGAGTTCGCCGGACATGAAGAAATTGCTAAAAGTCTGAAAGCGGATTTCCATTTCGCACACCCGTATTCGTCATGGGAGCGGGAGACCAACGAGAATACGAACGGATTGATACGACAGTACTTTCCAAAAAACCGGGATTTCACCACCATTACACAACAGGAGATTGATATGGCAATGTTCAGATTAAACAACCGTCCCAGAAAAAGGCTTGGGTACAAAACACCCAGTCAGGTATTCTTCAAGTCAGGCGTTGCACTTCAAACTTGAACTCGCGTGATTAAATTTCATAACAGTTCACACACTACAGCAGCACTTCTATACTCAAGCATTATTTTGCCTGCCAATTTAATCTCTTCCAACACCCTCAACCATACCCGAAATCCTATTCCAAACTTGACTCCCGTGGAATGAACACATGACATTAGCCACCGAGAAAATGGAACATTACAAATTTGACAAAATTATATAACCGGTGATAGTTTTACGGTCATGGATGCGCCGATTTGAGAAACAGCTTGCGGGCGCTATATAAATACAGCTAAAGCGGGTGAAGCCCGGTTTAGCTCAAGCTAACCGGGTTTTTTATTCTGCACAAGGGAGTACGTTATGCCAGAAAAATTCAATCAAACAGAACATCCTGCTCAGCTCGAGACACTTGCAGTTCACGCGGGTATAACCCGTAGCCAATTTAATGAACATAGTGAAGCAATGTTTCTTACTTCCAGTTTCGTATTCGATAACGCAGCCCAAGCCGCTGCACGCTTTATTGGCACGGAGCCGGGCAACATTTATTCGCGCTTCACTAACCCTACCGTTACCATGTTCGAAGAACGTTTAGCCGCACTGGAAGGCGCAGAACAGTGTGTAGCAACAGCGTCCGGCATGTCGGCGATTTTGGCCTGCTGCATGGGTTTGCTGAAAAGCGGCGACCACATCGTCGCATCACGCAGCATATTCGGCTCGACAGTAAATTTGTTTGGCACCATCTTCAAACGATTTGGCGTGGACACCACTTTTGTTTCTGCTACTGATGTCACCGAGTGGGAAGGTGCAATTCGCCCCAACACACGACTTTTTTTTCTGGAAACACCATCTAATCCGCTTACCGAAATATCCGATATTTCCGGCATTGCGGCAGCATCCAAACAACATGGTGTGTTACTGGCGGTAGATAACTGCTTTTGCACTCCCATACTGCAACGCCCACTGGAATTGGGCGCAGACATCGTAATCCATTCCGCCACGAAATATATTGACGGACAAGGACGGGTACTGGGCGGAGCGGTGTTGGGCAACAAAAAGGTGATGGAGCCCATCTATCAGTTCCTGCGCACAGCGGGACCGACCATGAGTGCATTCAATGCATGGGTATTTCTGAAAGGCTTGGAGACTTTAAAAATTCGTATGGAGGCACACAGCGCCAATGCATTATCCGTGGCGAAATGGCTGGAAACGCAGACTAACGTCGCACACGTATACTACCCCGGGTTGCCGTCACATCCACAGCACAAATTAGCGATGAAACAGCAAAAAACCGGTGGGGGCATTGTGTCATTTGAAATAAAAGGGGGTAGAGAAGAAGCGTGGCGAATCATTGACAACACGCGCATCATCTCCATCACCGCCAATCTGGGTGATACCAAAACCACATTAACCCACCCGGCCACCACCACCCATGCCCGCATAACGCAGGAGGCCAGAAATGCAGCGGGTATTAGCGAGAGTTTACTGCGTATCGCAGTCGGGTTGGAAGCTGTGGACGATATCACAGCTGATTTGGCCAGAGGGTTGTGTTAAGAACTTACCAACGTCATGCCAACCTGGAACAAGTTTATGCACCCTTGGTTTTCGGCAGAACTAATTGTCAACAAATCAGATAATTGGTACAAAGTATAACGACACAAATCCAGCAAAATCATGCTCGAAAATTGCGACATTGAAAATACGGCAATCCAAGTTGGCAGTGCGTTAAAATCGCATGGTTTCATGCTGGTCACAGCCGAATCATGCACTGGTGGTATGATCACCGGCGCTGTCACCAATATCGCGGGCAGTTCCGAATGGTTCGAACGTGGTTTTATCACGTATTCAAATGAGGCCAAACATGAAATGCTGGGCGTACCCCAGGACATCCTGACACGCTATGGCGCGGTCAGTGAAGCTACAGTACGCGAAATGGTGGCAGGCGCGTTACACCATAGTCACGCGCAAGTGGCATTAGCGGTCAGCGGCATTGCCGGACCAGCGGGTGGCATGCCGGATAAGCCGGTTGGGACCGTATGGTTTGCCTGGGGGATTAAAGGACGGCAATGTACTGCACGCTTGCACCATCTTTCGGGTAATCGATCAGAAATCCGTATGAAATCGGTATGCATCGCTCTTCATGGAATATTGGAACAACTCAATCAAATAACAGAAATAGCTTAAGTTTCTGTCAATTTATAGTTCCCATTATTAATTCTGGATGTGTTATTAAAATCAGAAAATCTGCGACAATCTTCAAGCATGAGAAAACCCGCACTCATTTGACAACTGGCTCGGCTGGATTCTTTCCGGCTCGTACTTGAATGTCTTGTGCCATAATCAAGCATTATTTTTGAAGGGAAAAATTACATGGATGATAATAAAAGCAAAGCACTCGCGGCAGCATTGAGTCAAATTGAAAAACAATTTGGCAAAGGCTCCATTATGCGTTTGGGCGAGCATGATATTGCACGTGATATTCATGTGGTTTCCACAGGATCATTGGGGTTGGATATCGCGCTAGGGGTGGGTGGACTGCCGCGCGGACGAATTATTGAAATCTACGGGCCCGAGTCATCCGGCAAAACCACACTCACATTGCAAGTGATAGCCGAAATGCAAAAATTAGGCGGCACAGCCGCATTTATTGATGCAGAACATGCACTCGATCCTCAATACGCACAAAAGTTAGGCGTGAATGTCGGTGAACTACTCATTTCACAGCCGGATAACGGTGAACAAGCATTGGAGATTGCCGACATGCTGGTGCGATCAGCGGCAGTGGATGTGGTGGTGATTGACTCCGTGGCAGCACTAACGCCCAAAGCTGAAATTGAAGGTGAAATGGGTGAACCGCAAATGGGCTTGCAGGCACGTTTGATGTCGCAGGCACTGCGTAAGCTGACCGCCAACATCAAACGTTCCAATACAACAGTGATTTTCATTAATCAAATACGTATGAAAATTGGCGTAATGTTTGGCAGCCCGGAAACGACAACTGGCGGCAATGCCCTCAAATTCTACGCCTCGGTTCGTCTGGATATTCGTCGTATCGGTTCAATCAAAAAAGGCGATGAAGTGACCGGTTCAGAAACCCGCGTCAAAGTGGTCAAAAACAAAGTTGCGCCACCGTTCAAGCAAGCGGAATTCGATATTTTATATGGCGAAGGAATTTCCCGTGAAGGTGAAATTGTCGAACTGGGTGTGTTGCATAAATTGGTCGAAAAAGCTGGTGCTTGGTATAGCTATAAAGGTGAAAAAATCGGCCAGGGGAAAGATAATGCACGCGAATATCTAAGAGAACATCCTGAAATGGCAATCGAAATTGAAAACAAAATTCGTGCCGCAGCAGGTGTAGCCGCGCTTAATGATGGAATCGAAACCGGTGCCAAAGAAACCTGAGTTAAGCCTTCGTGCCCGCGCCATGAAATATCTGGTGCGGCGTGAATATAGCCGCGCCGAACTTCACGCCAAGCTTCTTCCTCAAGCTTCCCCAACCGACAATGTCGAAGAAATTTTAAATGAATTAACGACACAAGGTTGGCTGTCCGATTTTCGTGCAGCCGAACAAATAGTACGTCTGCGACGTAACCGTTTCGGCATACAACGCATCGCGTATGAACTTCGCCAGAAAGGTATCAACGAAGACCTGATTAACGATGTTTTGCCGCAAATGAAAAATACCGAGCTGGAAGCGGCACGCAATATCTGGCAAAGAAAATTCGGCGTTCCCCCAGTGGATAACAAAGAAAAAGTCAAACAAATACGCTTTATGCAATCACGCGGCTTTACAGCAGATATAATTTTCAAAGTGTTACGTGACACAAACGATGCAGAATAAAATCTAGCCGCCACTATTAAGCAGCGGTGTACATGAAACAACTCAAACAACTACCCCTCGGAAAATTTTCCATCAACGTTCCTCTCTGTGTCCACCAAACTCATAACGCAAAGCTGACAATAACTTGTTGCCGTAATCTGCCTCTCCACGCGAATTAAAGCGATCAAACAATGCAGCAGTAAGAACCGGCGCGGGCGTACCCGATTCGATGGCGGCAATGCTGGTCCAACGCCCTTCACCAGAATCCGAAACCTTGCCGCCAAAGCTCTTCAGATCCGGGTCACCTTGTAATGCATGTGCGGTCAAATCAAGCAGCCAAGAACTCACCACACTGCCACGCCGCCACAGTTCGGCCACTTCGGCGACGTTGATGTCATAACGGAATGCTTTCGGCTCGCGTAGCGGCGTAGTTTCCGCATCCACTTTACGTGATACACCGCCAACATTGGCATGCCGTAATAAATTGAAGCCTTCGGCATAAGCCGCCATCATGCCGTATTCAATGCCATTGTGAACCATCTTGACAAAATGTCCGGCCCCCTCAGGACCGCAATGTAGATAGCCATTCTCAGCCGCGCTTGGCTGGCCGCTGCATCCTTCGGTACGCGGTGCTGCTTCCACACCCGGCGCCAGTGCGGCAAATATAGGTTGCAACCGTGCAACCGTATGTAACTGCGCACCGATCATCAGGCAATACCCGCGTTCCAATCCCCATGTTCCTCCACTGACGCCCACATCCGCATACTGAATGGACTTCGCGGATAAATTTTCGGCACGAATAATGTCATCCTTGTAATAAGAATTACCACCGTCGATGATGATGTCATCCGCCTCCAGCAACGGAGTAAGTTCCGCAATGCTGGCATCCACCACCGCCGCAGGTAACATCAACCAAACAGCTCTCGGCTTACTCAATTTATTCACAAAGTCCTGCAGGCTGGCGGCCGGAGTCATGCCTTCTTTTGCCAATGCCTGCACCGCATCGG
>JBIIMQ010000072.1:0-9459 GCA_044337935.1 Candidatus Nitrotoga sp. | reverse complement strand
GACAAGCTCATTGGGTGGGACAAGCTCATTGGGTGGAACAAGCTCATTGGGTGGAACAAGCTCATTGGGTGGAACAAGCTCATTGGGTGGAACAACCCAAATGGGTAGAACAACCCAAATGGGTAGAACAACTCAAATGGGTAGAACAACTCAAATGGGTAGAACAACCCCAACAACTCAAATGGGTAGAACAACCCCAACAACCCAAATGGGTAGAACAACCCAAATGGGTAGAACAACTCAAATGGGTAGAACAACTCAAATGGGTAGAACAACTCAAATGGGTAGAACAACCCCAACAACTCAAATGGGTAGAACAACCCCAACAACCCAAATGGGCAGAACAACCCCAACAACCCAAATGGGTAGAACAACCCCAGTAAATACTAAAGTGAATGGCATCACACGTGCATCTACTTCCGGTACTAAGTTTGGAAGCGTATTCAGTAGCAATGGCTACGGGAAGCCTCTTGCCGGCTATACCTTGACGCAAATAGTTAATTCAACGGTTCCGAATGATCCATATCGACTCGGTGCTCATTGTGTGGCAGCTTTGCTTAACGCAAGGAAGGGATTGACGCCTATATTAAGTGAGGCTCAGGTCAAAAATATATTTAGTGAATTCGATTCAAAAGGGTATTTTGAGCCAACTAGCGGTGTTAAATGGTATCCGGCAGATATTGTTGCCTATCTAAAAACAACAATGAAGTAATGTAGTAGTGGCGGATGGGTGCGAATATAAAGTGGAGAGCGAGATCTGGGTTGGAGCTTCATGTTCGTTCATGGGGTGATGAGGTTGTTGTGTACGATAATCTTTCTGGAGATACCCATTTGCTTGATTCGATTGCAGCCAAGGTTTTATTGAAATTGCAACATGCGCCGTCAGATATGATGTCGCTGGCTGATATGCTTGTACCTGTGCTGCAAACCGAAATATCGGATGAATCACTTGAGTATCAGTTGGGCAATATTCTTGCAGACCTCAACGCAATTGCATTGATAGAACGTACCTGATTTTGAATGTTTCAGTATTAACATCCTCAGAATTTCGGCTCCGACTAAGGAAAACGGGGGTTCATCTCCAAATTGGTTCTTTCGTTGCGCATTTGCAAACTTCTATTTCCAGCGTGGCTGACAGCGTTAAATTGCTTTATGCCGATTATCCATTGGCAGAGCAGTCTGAATTTGCAGATTTTCATGTTAGCCTTGCTCATCCCCGTAATCTGAGGCGCTGGTTCAAGCCACAGGTATTGTTTTTATTTGACGGATATTCTCCTTTTAAACCGCTGCCACTCGCTCAGGCGTTCCCAATGCTGGAATGGGGGCTTAATTGGTGCGTATCAAAACATGCCAATCGTTATTTGATTATTCATGCGGCAGTAGTTGAAAAGGGGGGAGGGGCGGTAATTATGCCGGCTCCGCCCGGCTCGGGTAAAAGCACGTTGTGTGCAGCATTGATAAGCCGTGGCTGGCGGTTGTTGTCTGATGAGCTTGCTTTGATTCGTGTCGGTGATGGGAAAATTGTTCCGTTTCCGCGCCCCGTTAGTTTGAAAAATGAATCGATCGATATTATCCGGCATTATGAGCCGGGAGCGATTTTCAGTCGCAAAGTGGTTGATACGGTGAAAGGGGCGGTCGCGCATATGAAAGTGCCGGCCGATAGTATTATTCGTGCGACAGAGGTTGTGCAAAAGACGCTGGTTATTTTTCCAAAATATCAGACCGAAGCCACGACGAGCTTGGAGGTTGTGCGCCAATCACGGGCATTCATGCGGGTTGCAGATAATTCTTTTAATTACAGTCTTCTTGGATTGGATGGTTTTAGAACCATGGCCAATTTGATTGATGCGTCCCAGTGCTACGATTTTACATATAGCAAACTTGATGACGCGATCAAAATATTTGACACGTTAAAGCATTAGACTTTGGGTAGTCATCATGAATTTCTTGAATAAACAGGAAGTCGTTTTTCATGTGATGTCACAGCTTTAATTTTGAAGATTTACGTATTACAAAGAAGCCTTCTGTCTTGTTTGGTAAAGATTGGATGTGGCGGTGGTCAAACGATTCCTCACAGTTATTTGATGGGCATACCCACAGTGATTCCCAACTATTTAATTCTACAAGCGCTACGGGAACCTGAGACATTAATTTCCCTCGGCTTGCCGGATTGGGATCTGCTTGTTCGTCAGGCACGTCGCGCTAATCTGTTGGCACGCATTTGTATTTTATTGGAAGAACTTGGTTTGCTAGAACAGATACCGACAAAACCTCGCGAACATTTGGAGTGGTCGCGTATTGTCGCGGATAGACACACTCAAGCTGTTCAGTGGGAAATAACTCTGATTCGCAAGGCGTTGGAAAAAGTAGAGGTGCCAATCATTCTGCTTAAGGGCGCCGCCTATTTGGTGGCGGATTTGCCCTCCGCCAAAGGGAGGTTATTTTCCGATGTCGATATTATGGTGCCTAAAGATAGCCTCAATGCTGTGGAAGCCGCCCTGATGCTTCACGGTTGGGTTACGACGCATCATGATACCTATGATCAGCGCTATTATCGTACATGGATGCATGAATTGCCGCCCATGCAGCATGTCAAACGGATGACAGTTATTGATGTTCATCATGCAATTTTGCCGGAAACGGCAGCACTTCATCCCGATTCGGCAAAGCTTCTGGCTGCGGCACAACCGTTGGAAGGGTATGGTAATTTAAAAGTATTTGCCCCGGCCGATATGGTGCTTCACAGCGTTGTTCATTTGATTTATAACGATCAACTGGATCAGGGCCTGCGGGATTTGGTTGATATTGATAGCTTGTTGCGTCATTTCGGCGAATTGCCGACCTTTTGGTCAGATCTAGTCATACGGGCACAGGACCTTGGATTGATGCGGCCACTTTTTTATACTTTGCGTTATGCCGTTCGTCTGTTGAATACATCTGTTCCATCGGCTACGAAGGACGCCGTTCAGAGCGGACGTCCTAATTGGATAATGTTGTTAATTATGGATCAGCTATTTAAACGTGCACTTATGCCAGTCCATAAGAGTTGCGCGGATTGGTTTACCGGTGTGGCACGACAAATGCTCTATGTCCGCGCAACCTGGTTGCGTATGCCATCCTTGCTGCTTGCGCGGCATCTTTTTCATAAGGCTTTCATTTCGCCCAAGTCTGAATGATTTTTCCCGTACGCTGCTGAATTTTTTGTGGCTGATTATTTTTTTGCGCGAAGCAGCGATGTTCCCTTGGTCAATTCCGCACGACAAATTGCCGTCGGGATGTTTTAGGGTTGACAGCCACTCCATCCATCGCTAAATTTCATACCTTAGCAATTCAGTCAACCAAAGGAAATTATAATGGCCGTTCTTGTCGGTAAACCCGCCCCGGATTTTACTGCTGTTGCAGTGATGGGTAATAACAAAATAAACGAAAATTTTAGCTTGAGACAGCACCTGAAAGGAAAGTACGGGGTGGTATTTTTCTATCCGTTGGATTTTACTTTCGTATGCCCTTCTGAATTGATTGCTTTCGAACATCGTCTGGATGAATTCAAGAAGCGTAAAACCGAAGTGATCGGTGTTTCCATTGATTCGCAGTTCACACATCTGGCCTGGAAAAATACCCCCGTTAATAAGGGTGGTATTGGTCAGGTGCGCTACCCGTTGGTGGCTGACATCAGGCACGAAATTTGCCGCGCTTATGACGTTGAACACAAGGATGGAGTGGCATTCCGCGGTTCATTCCTGATAGACCGTGATGGTGTGGTGCGCCATCAGGTTGTGAACGATCTACCGCTGGGTCGCGACATTGATGAGATGCTGCGCATGGTGGATGCAATGCAGTTTCACGAGAAGCATGGTGAAGTTTGTCCTGCCGGTTGGAGCAAGGGTAAAGCCGGAATGGATGCATCTGCCGAAGGAGTGGCGAAGTATTTGGCTGCACACGCCGAAAAACTGTAACTGTTTATGTACGACTGAAAAAGGCTCCCTCGGGAGCCTTTTTGTTGGTTTCGATAGTGGCATGACTGCTACAATTCGACCATCCTGATACGATTTTGCAAGATTCTCATGCTGATCTGGTTTGTCATTCTCTATCTACTGATTTCCATTGGAATTGGCTTATACGCCGCCACGCGCGTCCATAATGTCAAGGATTATGTAATGGCCGGACGACATCTGCCACTATACATTGTGACGGCTACCGTATTTGCGACCTGGTTTGGTGCGGAAACAGTGCTGGGGATATCCACGAAATTTGTCCAGCAGGGTTTGAGGGGAATTGTTGAAGATCCTTTTGGCGCCAGTATGTGCCTGATGATGGTGGGCATGTTCTTTGCTGCCAAACTATACAAGATGAACCTGACGACCATCGGTGATTATTATCGGCAGCGGTACGGTCATACGGTGGAGGTGCTTACCAGTCTGGCCATTATCATCTCATATCTGGGTTGGGTGTCCGCGCAGATTACAGCGTTGGGTCTGGTGTTTTCTTTTATTACACAAGGCGCGGTTTCGCCCAGTGAAGGCATGGTGGTCGGTGCCGTCATCGTGCTGGGTTATACCCTGTTCGGCGGGATGTGGTCAGTGGCGTTGACCGATGCTTTTCAAATGACAATTATTGTTGTCGGCATGTTGTATTTGGCGTGGTTATTGTCTGGTATAGCAGGCGGGGCAGGGATGGTTATAGATCATGCCGCGCATGCCAACAAGTTTGATTTTTGGCCGCAAATGGAAATCAAAGATGTGCTGGCATTTATCGGCGCCGGGGTAACCATGATGTTGGGTTCTATTCCCCAGCAGGATATATTCCAGCGCGTGATGTCTGCAAAAAATGAAAAAACTGCCGTTCGCGGTGCGCTATTGGGAGGAGGATTGTATTTCCTGTTCGCGTTCATTCCCATATTTTTGGCATATTCTGCCACGTTGATTGATCCCGGGATGGTGGCCAAATTAATTGACGATAACGCACAATTGATTCTGCCCACGCTTATCATGAACCATACGCCGGTGTTTGCGCAGGTGATGTTTTTTGGGGCGCTGCTCTCTGCCATTATGAGTACTGCCAGTGGCACTTTACTGGCGCCATCGGTAACGTTTACCGAAAATATTTTGAAAGGAATTGTTGGCCACCAGAGTGATCGGCAGTTTTTATGGACTATGCGTACTGTTGTTGTATGTTTCGCCGTGGCCGTTACCTTGTTTGCGCTGAATTCCACATCAAGTATTTATTCAATGGTGGGAAACGCTTATAAAGTGACGTTGGTGGCGGCATTTATTCCGTTGGTGTGCGGGCTATACTGGAAGCGGGCGAACACACAGGGCGCGATGTTTTCCATTGCTGCGGGATTGTCTACCTGGTTGCTGCTGGAAATTTTTAATCCTGAAGGATTGTGGCCACCCCAATTGGCGGGCCTGCTGATGAGTGCATCGGGTATGTTGGTCGGTTCGTTGCTGCCTGATTTGAGCCGCCGACGCCATACTGTTCATCGGGTGGACTAACGGGCGTGGTCGTCATGTTGTTGTCACAATTCTGTCATACCATCGTAAGTTGTTTATCATGTGAGCAACGGAGAGAATAATGACTGCAAATATTCTGGTGGTGGAAGATGAACCTGCGATACAGGAATTGCTGGCCTTTAATATAACGCAGTGTGGTTATCGTGCTATCGATGTATACGATGCCGACAGTGCTTGGGCGCATATCAATCAGGAGTTGCCGGATTTGATTTTGCTCGACTGGATGTTACCAGGCAGTAGTGGCGTGGAATTGGCGCGCCGCCTGCGTGCCAATCAACGGACACATAATATTCCCATCATCATGTTGACTGCGCGCACCGATGAGCGCGACAAAATTCTGGGGTTGGAATCAGGCGCGGATGATTACATAACCAAGCCATTTTCACCGCGTGAATTGATGGCGCGTATCCGTGCCGTGCTGCGTCGCCGTGCGCCGCAAATGAGTGATGAAACAGTTGTGGCGGGTGGGCTGGAGTTATCGCCGGCAATGCATCGTGTTAACGGCAATGGCGTGATGATTGACTTGGGACCAACCGAGTTTCGTTTGTTACATTTTTTTATGACCCATCCCGAGAGAGTGTATAGCCGTTCGCAGTTGCTTGATCAGGTTTGGGGCGATCATGTATTTGTTGAAGAGCGCACGGTGGATGTGCATATTCGCCGCTTGCGCCAGGCTCTTGAATCCTCCGGTTTCGATAGTTTGATTCAAACTGTGCGTGGCAGCGGTTACCGTTTTTCATCAACTCAACCGAATGGTTAAGGTTAGGCATTAACTTTTCACGGTAATGGCAATGGGTTCGCAACATGCCGGAATTTGGTTTTCTACCGCTTTGCACATCATAATAATGGCGCAGCGTAATTTTTTAAAGGCTACACCATGTTTGATTTTTGGCGGCGCGCACTTTTTTTTCCTTTAGCCATATTTTTCCTTTCCTTGTTAGTGTGGATGGCGGCAGGCGCGTTACTCGCTGCTTTGTTTTTCAGTATCTCGCTGTTGATACATTTGTTTTTTCACTTGCGTCAGCTTAAAGCGCTTGACTATTGGTCAGCCGATTCCAATGGGCGTATGGTGCCCGATGGCCCGGGGTTGTGGGGAGAAATATTTGCCAGGCTGAACAAGATGGTGCGCCAACACCGCAAAGAACATGAACGGCGCGTTGCGGCGCTACAGCATATGGAACAGGCTACGTCGGCGTTACCGGAAGGCGTTGTCATTCTTGATGAGGTTTATCATATCGCGTGGTGTAACCCGCTCGCCGAGCAGCATTTTGGTTTGGATTCCAAGCGCGATATCGGTCAGCAGATCACATACCTGGCGCGTCAGCCCGAGTTTGTACAATACCTTGCCATGCGCGAATTCAGTGAGCCTCTCGTCCTGAGCGGTGCGCGGCAGGACGGACTGACGTTATCCATCAAACTGATTCCTTATGGGGGTAACAAGCTGCTATTGATTAGTCGCGACATCACTCATTTGGAGCGCATTGAGACCATGCGCCGTGATTTTGTCGCTAATGTGTCGCATGAGTTGCGCACACCACTTACGGTTGTAAATGGTTTTGTCGAGACATTGCACGATATGCCCAGTCTTGAAAATAGTATGGCACGACGTGCGTTGCAATTGATGGGCGAACAAACACATCGTATGGCGCGGTTGGTGGACGATTTGCTTACCTTGTCCAAGTTGGAGGACACGCTGAATGTTTTGCGGGAAGAAACCGTGGATATACCCAAACTTCTACGTTCGTTGCATCAAGAGGGACAATCTTTAAGTGCGGAAAAACATACTTTGCGGCTGGAACTCTTGAGCAGTTGCGCGCTTCTCGGCAATACCGATGAATTGCGTAGTGCCTTCGGTAATCTGATATCGAATGCGATTCGCTACACTTCGCAAGGGGGCGAGATTTTGGTGAGTTGGCATGAGCAGGGCGGGCAGCCGATTTTCAGTGTGCAGGACAGTGGTATAGGTATTTCGCAGCAACATATTCCGCGCTTGACAGAGCGTTTTTATCGGGTGGACTGTAGCCGTTCTCGGGAAACCGGCGGCACGGGTTTGGGGCTGGCGATCGTCAAGCACATAGCTAACCGCCATCAGGCACGGTTGGAAATTGACAGCGTGGAAGGCAAGGGCAGCACCTTTAGTATTTTATTTCCGGCTAGCCGACGCTTGCCATCACCGGCAGAAGAGGCGATTTCCACTTAGCAGGTCGTTGAATGCCAAGGCCGTATATTCAGCATGTTTCTACTGTTTAGGCGAGGTTTTGAACATACCATGTCATTGATTCTTCCAGTCCACGGGAAATAGAGTGGCTGGGCTCATAACCCAATAAAGAACGGGCTTTTGATATATCTGCTTGGGAGTGAAGTACGTCACCTGCACGAAAATCACGGTAAATTGGTTTAAATTCCTGTAAATGCGGGAAGTGCGGCAGGAGCAATGTTCGGCATTGATCAAAGAGATTGTTGAGCGTAGTTCTATCCCCGACGGCAATATTGTAGACTTGATTGGTGGCAGCACTATTTCCCACGGTCGCCGCAAGAAGATTGGCCTGTACGGCATTGTCGATATAGCAAAAATCGCGGCTGGTTTCCCCGTTGCCATTGATATAAACCGGTTTGTTTTCAATCATGCTGGCTATCCATTTCGGGATGACCGCCGCGTAGGCGCCATTGGGATCCTGGCGACGTCCAAAGATGTTGAAATAACGCAAACCGATTGTGTGGAATCCATAGCATCGACTAAATACGTCGGCATACAGCTCGTTCACATATTTTGTTACCGCGTAGGGTGATAACGGTTTGCCTATTAAATTTTCAACCTTGGGCAATCCCGGGTGATCCCCGTATGTTGAGCTGGAAGCCGCATATACAAAGCGTCTTACTGCAGCATCACGCGCCGCTACCAGCATGTTGAGAAAACCGGAGATATTGTTTTCATTGGTCAGAATAGGGTTTTCTAGCGAGCGTGGTACCGAACCGAGTGCCGCCTGATGCAGTACATAATCCACCCCGGACACGGCTTCCCGGCAAATATCCGGATTGCGGATATCTCCTTCAATGATACGGAACCGGGCCCATTGTTGCGGCGTAACACAATGTTGTATTTCGTCCAGGTTTTTTTTAAAACCGGTGGAAAAATTATCCAAGCCTATGACATGCTGGTCGAGTTTGAGGAGGGCATCGACCAGATTGCTTCCAATAAATCCGGCTGCGCCCGTAATCAGCCAAATACGGGGTTCCTGCGAGAGATGTCGTTTGAGAACTTGAAAAGCGGTCATGATTATTTCCACATAATTATCAAAGCGTGGTATCACACATCTTCGAATACCACCGTATTAAACGCAAGTTTGTCACAGTCTTGTTAAAGAAGTAGGTGTTAATCACGGGGAATAGGGAAGGCAAATTTAATCGCCAGACATAATTGTTAATATTGGTTTGTATCGTGTATTGACACTTGAAATAATAATACTCCATGCGATTATTTTAAACACGTCACTATGCCCGACCAGTATGCGAACACTACTTTATTGTATTAAATAAGGCGCTGCGTTTAGTGATGTTTAGACCGTTTTCTCTTTTTGTGGATTGCAGCAGGTTTGCTGAGGTTTCGATGGTCACTATAAGCACGGTGAGATTTGTTGGATTGTACGATGAGAATGTGCTGACCCGGATTAAGTATGGTTACATTATTATTCCAGTTTTGCAGATTGTCTACGCTTACATTAAAAAGGCGGGAAATTGCGCTTAATGTATCCCCTTTTTTTACAGTGTATTGAATTGTATTTTCGGATAATTGGCCGGAAAGGGCAGGCGGATTGGTATTAAATACCTTGAAATCACTTTCTGCATTTTGGCCATTAACCGGCACCAGCAGCATTTGTCCGGTACTGATCTTATGTTGTTTTGCAGACAGACCATTGATGGAGCGGAATGTTGCCGGTGATAAGCC
>JBIIMQ010000071.1:0-9479 GCA_044337935.1 Candidatus Nitrotoga sp. | reverse complement strand
TACGGCACAGGCATGTAAGGTTGCCGCCGCATTGGGTGTATGGATGGTTAATGTTCATGCACTGGGTGGACGCAAAATGATGGACGCGGCGCATGAAGCCATTAGCCAATATTCAAAATCTCCCAAACTGATTGCTGTGACATTGCTAACCAGTATGGCACAAGATGATTTGACCGAATTGGGATTTACTGTAACTCCCGCTGATATGGTGTTACGTTTAGCCAATCTTGCGCGTAGTAGCGGACTGGACGGCGTCGTATGTTCCGCATGGGAGGCTGCTTTGTTGCGCCAGCACTGTGGCAATGAGTTTTGCTTGGTTACACCTGGCATCCGGCCGGCCGATACTGCCGCTGATGATCAGTCACGCATCATGACGCCATGCGCCGCGCTAGATCAAGGCGCGGACTATCTGGTGATTGGCCGCCCAATTACTCGTGCTGCTGATCCGCTACAGGCATTACAGCAAATCGTTGAACAGATAAAACCTGAACACAAATATGTATAAATGATTAATTCTATATCCCAACGTAAGTCGTTACCCCAAACGATTTTATCTTTCTTACCACTAACGTTTTTCTTCCCAATTGGCATTATTTATGCTGGGATTTTGTTGTTTGTTTTTAGTTTATTGTATTAGGGAGATTACCGGGGTAAATGAAGAAAATATTGGTTTAACCGCAATAATACGAACAATAAATGATGACGCAAAAAGCTTCACTACCAGCAATTCAACCTAGTATTGGCACTGACGAACGCATTATTTTGTGCATGAAATGGGGAATCAAATACGGCCCTGAATATGTCAACAGATTATATGCCATGGTGGCTCGGCATTTGCACGGGCCGTTTCGTTTTGTTTGTTTGACGGACAGAAACGAAGGGGTGCGCTCCGAAGTACAGTGCCTACCAATTCCTGATTTGGCGTTGCCGGAAGGTATTCCGGAGCGCGGGTGGAAAAAACTTACCACCTTTGAAGCCGACCTACACGGATTACAGGGAACTGCTCTGTTTCTCGATTTGGATGTAGTGATTGTCGATGACATTGATTGTTTTTTCGAGCAACCGGGCGAATTTCTGATTATTCACGACTGGAAACGACCTTGGCGCATTACCGGCAATTCATCAGTGTATCGCTTCCGCCTCGGTGCGCATGCTGATTTACTGGCAGAATTCCGAACTAATCAGGCTGATATCCGACGTAACTTCCGTCATGAGCAAGCATTTCTGTCGGATTGGTTGCATCGCCAAGGTAAGATGAGCTATTGGCCAGACGCTTGGTGTCGTAGTTTCAAGTATCATTGCATTCCGCGATGGCCCATTAATTACTGGCGTGCCCCAATGGTTCCCAAAAATGCACGTATTCTAATCTTCCATGGCGAAGTTAATCCTCCCGATGCGCTGGCTGGACGACGCAACAGAAGATTTCGATACATGCGGACAGCCCCATGGATATCCAAATATTGGACGGAGTAAATTCTCAAGGAACAATATTTATTCAACTATCGCATGTTGAATAATTACGTACTCATACCACTATCAGATTTTTCACCATACTTGGGTACATATGGGCAATATTAAAGAATATTAGATTAACAGAACAATTTATTATTTCTGTGCAATCAGTTACAGAGATCGACCATAAGTATTCTTGCCAATAACAATTCAGATTTATCTATGTTGAGATTGATTACGTATGAAATATGCATCAATTGTAGCCGGCAAACACAAACAAAATGAGCTTTTTAAGCGCGGAGCTGGCCCTAATGGGGGTAAATTTTATTTGCCGTACAGACAGTTGCGCGAGTTATTTCTAAAATCCGGGATCGATCTCTCGACACCGGATATGAATATTGGCCGCGAGGTAATATTCGAGCTACATATCAACGCTCAGCGTCGCATACCCCAATGCCCGGTTTTCACATATCTATATGAAGATCCGATTATTCGTCCACTCAATGGCGATCTGGCGCAATTGCATCGCTATCGTAAAGTTTTTACATCAAATGAAACGCTGATTGATGGTAATCACATCTTGCGTTTGGATTATCCGAATGATTTAACTTTACGATCAGTACCGAATTTTTCTGAGCGTGATTTATTTTGTGTGATGATTGCGTCAAATAAAGCCTTGCTATATTCCAATCCGCGTAATTTGCACGATAATCGAGTTGAAGTCATTCGTTTTTTTGAAACACATGCTCCTGAACTATTTGCTTTATATGGCAAGGGTTGGGATATTCCGGCGGTGCGCCCAGGTCATATAGGACGTATTGTCAAACGTATGCATCAATGGCGTGCTCGGATTGCACCTGGTCGGCCATTCCCGAGTTATCGCGGAACAGTACATGCTAAATCAGAGATATTGGATCGTGCAAAATTTTCGATCTGTTATGAAAACTCACGCGGCAGTCCGGGTTATTTAACCGAAAAAATTTTTGATTGTTTTACCAGCGGTTGTATTCCGATATATATCGGGACTACTCACGAAACAGCGCCAATCCCGCAGGATTGTTATATTGATGGCGACTCTTTCAAAAATCATGCGGAACTGCTGCAGTTTTTACAATCAATTGATGCCGCTAGTCATGCGCGCTACCAGGCGGCTATCCAACGATTTCTTGCAGGGCCGGACAGTGTTCGATTTACCAATACGCATTTTTGCCAATCGTTGGTATGTGCTATCACAAACGATTTGGCTACAATGTATTCATAGCTATCATTCTCAAGATTTAAGCCGCTGGCTTTAGCCTTACGCATTCAGTAAGCGTGAGATGAATCAGGTTTTATTTTGATGATGTTGTGCGGTTAGCTCCCGCCGAATTAAATGTCATTAGTCCTCTGCGTCATACTGCGTTGTTCCACCTACTTTAGCTGGCTGCAGCTCGGTTGACTTCGGAAACGCCAATTCATTGAATAAAAGCCATTGCTCGTATAAATACATCGAACATGAAATTTTTACATTAAAGATTTATGAAAGATTGCCGCTAGCCACTTGAATGAGCATAGTTTCTGCATTAGACCATACAATTTCAATCACTAAATTGTCGCATTAACAGCCAATATGACTTTATTCAAATTATGAAAAATTTGTTTGGCAGTAAAAAAATTTTGCTTGTTATCACTGCGATGGTGGCTTTGCTACTCTTCGTACTAATATATAGCCAATATGGCCGCTCCAAGCAGAGCATAAAAATTGGTGTGCTGCATTCACTGAGCGGCACGATGGCGGTGAGCGAAACTCCGCTGGTAGATGCGGTGCGGCTGGCGGTAGAAGAGGCGAATCAGGCGGGCGGAGTGAACGGATCACAGATCGAGATGATCGTTACTGATTGCCGTTCGGATGCGGCATATTGCGCACAACAGGCTGAAAAACTGATTACGCAGGATGGCGTGCAGGCGCTGTTCGGTTGCTGGACGTCTGCTTGCCGCAAAGCGGTTAAAGCGGTGGTCGAGAAGCACCATCATCTGTTGTTCTATCCGGTGCAGTACGAGGGTTTTGAGCACTCGCCGGACATCATCTATACGGGTGCGGCACCCAATCAGCAGCTCATCCCGATGGTGACCTGGGCGTTGCAGAAGCGCGGCAAACGCGCGTATCTGGTCGGTTCTGATTATGTGTTTCCGCGTACTGCGAACCAGATCACCAAAAAACTCCTCGTCGCACTAGGTGGGCAGCTGGTGGCGGAGCGATATGTACCGCTGGGAGAACAGAATCTGGATGCGATTGTTCACGAGATTAAAACGCGACATCCGGACTTCGTGTTGAACACACTGAACGGTGACAGCAATCGGCATTTCTTCCGTGCGCTACGCCAGGCAGGTATTCGCTCCGAAGACATCCCGGTGTTCTCCACCAGCATCGCCGAGATAGAACTGAAAACGATGGGGCCGGAGATGATGGTGGGGCATTATGCGGCATGGAATTACTTCCAGAGCGTGCAGAGCAAGGAGAACCGTGATTTCATTGAACGCTTCCGCCACCGCTTCGGCCAGGAGCGGGTATTGGATGATCCGATGGAAGCGGCTTACATCGGGGTGAAGCTGTGGGTGAGCGCTCTGCGCCAGGCGGAGACACTGGATATGGCCGTTGTTAAAACTTTCGTGTCACAGCAGACGTTTAATGCGCCGGACGGCATCGTTGCGGTGGATAGCGACACGGGGCATCTATGGAAGCAGGCGCGCATCGGTTGTGCGCGCACCGACGGTCAGTTTGATATCGTCTGGCACTCCGAGGGCAGCATTATGCCCGCGCCGTTTCCATTCTTCATTCCGCATTCCGAGCAGGCCGCGATGGTGAGAGACGTGCCATGAAAATCTCCCGGCATCTCTTGTTGCTTTTTCTGCTGGTGTCCGTGATGCCGCTGGTAGTGTTCGGCTATATCAACTTACAACAGGATGAAACGACATTACGCACAGAGGTGCTGGGCAGGATGTCCGCTTTGGCGGCCAAGAAGGCGACAGAGGTTAAAAGCTACCTGGCGGAGCGGCTCCAGAATGTGCGGTATCTGGCACTCGACCCTCGGGTGATAGAGGAGATGTATTATCTATCAAAAACATATGCCACGCACCTATCCACTGCGGCGAGTTATTCCAGTGAATCTGCGCGCGCACACCAATATTTTGATCGTTATATCGAAAAGATGGAGTTGCTCTATGACGTGTTCCTGATCACTCCGCAGGGTGAGATCGTTTATACCCAGAAACATGAAAGTGATTTCGCCACCAACTTGATGGACGGCCCTTATCGCAATACGCAATTGGCGCAGGCGTTCCGCAACGTGCGAGCGACACTGGAGCCGGTGATCTCCGGTTATGAAGATTATGCGCCATCAAAAAGGCCAGCAATGTTTATCGCCGCGCCCATTATGGTTGATGGGCAATTCAAGGGGGTGTTCGCGGTGCAGCTTGGCAACGAACTGTTTTACCGCGTGGCGAAAGATGCGGTCGGTTTAGGGGTGAGCGGCGAAGCAATGTTCGCCCAGTGGGATGGGGACTCCGCTCTGTTTACCGTGCCGACCAGGAGCCAGCCCGATGCCGCGATGAAATTTAAATTGAATCTGCAACAGGTTAAGGCGGCCCCGATGTTCGAAGCACTTTCCGGCGAAGCTGGGGCGGGGATAAGAACGGATTATCGCGGCAAGCAGGTAATAGCCGCGTGGCGCTATTTGCCGGAGCTGGAGTGGGGGATGGTGATCAAGGTGGATGCGGATGAGGCTTTTGCGGTCCTGAATCAACAACGCGTTTGGTCTTTTGGGGTATTGGTTTTAGTAATTTTGTCCTCGGCTATGGCCGCATTTTATTTTGGAAGAAAGTTGGTGGTTCCGCTCCAGGAATTGGCGATTGGCGCGACAGAGGTGGCGCAGGGAAATCTGGGACGTCGGGTGAGTGAAAAAGGAGTTAATGAAATTGGTTTGCTGGCGCGCGCCTTCAATCGCATGACCCAAAACCTGCAATCCTTATATGACTCGCTCGAGCAACGAGTTACAAAGCGCACACAAGAACTTGACACTGCCAATAAGCGGTTAATGGAAGAAATTCATGTGCGTAAACGGACGGAACAGGAAATCTTCATCATGTCCCAAAAGTTGCGTGAATCTGCCAGGTTGCTGGAAGCTATTGTCGAACACATCCCGGTCATGGTGTTCGTCAAACGCGCCAGCGATTTGCGCATAGAACTGTTTAACCGAGCGGGGGTGGAACTGACTGGCTACACCAAAGAATCCGTGATCGGCAAGAGTGACTACGACCTATGGCCGAAGGAGCAGGGAGATTTTTTCACCGCCGCCGACCGCAAGGTGATGGCCTCGCATGAGGTCATGGAAATCCCGGAAGAGCCGATCACCCGGGCCAACGGAGAGATCCGTACGTTGCAGACCTGGAAAGTCGCTTTGCGGGATGAGGGTGGCGAACCCACACATCTGCTTGGAATATCAATAGATATCACCGGGCGTATAAAAGCGGAAAGAAGTTTGCAAGTGAACGAACTACGCCTGAGAAGTGCTCAGCATCTTGCCAAAGTAGGTAACTGGGAACTGGATTTGCTTTCCAATCAATTGATCTGGTCTGACGAAATATTCCATATCTTCGAGATTGACAAGATGCAATTCAACGCAACTTATGAGTCCTTCTTGAACACCATCCACCCGGATGATCGCGAGGCGGTGAATGCTGCTTACACACGATCTCTGGAGACAAAGGAGAACTATGCGATCGATCATCGGCTATTATTACCGGATGGCCGAATCAAATATGTCCATGAGGAATGTCAAACTATATTCAGCGAGACCGGCCAGCCTTTGCGCTCTGTAGGCACGGTGCAGGACATTACCGAACACAAGTACGCGAAATTGGAAATCCTCAAACTCAATGCCGAGTTGGAAGAACGGGTATTAAAGCGCACGAAGGAATTGAACGATAGTACCACACGTATCGAGACGATTATCGATACTGTGGCTGACGGCATTATCACTATCGATGAACGTGGCATAATCGAGACAGTGAACCGGTATGTCGAGCGTATTTTCGGTTATTCCGCTGCCGAGGTTATCGGACGAAACGTCAAGATGCTGATGCCCGAACCCTATCATAGCCATCACGATGATTACCTTGATCGTTACCGGCATACAGGTGAGGCGCATATCATCGGAAACGGACGCGAGGTGACTGGTCAGCGCAAGGATGGCAGTCATTTTCCGCTTGAGTTGGCAGTAACCGAAATGTGGCTGGGTGAACAGCGTCATTACACCGGTGTTTTACGCGATATCACGGCGCGCAAGCAGGCCGAGGAAATTCTGAAACTTGCAAAAGAAGCTGCCGAATCTGCCAGCCGCAGTAAATCTGATTTTCTGGCTGTAATGAGTCATGAGATTCGTACTCCGATGAATGGCGTCATTGGCATGTTGGATGTGTTGACGCAAACAAGCCTCAATGGCCATCAGGCTGAGATGGCAAAGCTGATCCGCGAGTCGGCATCCACACTGCTCGGCATTATTGAAGACATTCTCGACTTTTCTAAAATCGAGGCTGGCAAGCTTGATCTCGAGCAAGAATTGATGTCTATAGAGAGTGTGGTGGAAAAAGTTTGCTCAATGTTTGACTATATGGCAGAGCAAAAACGGATAGAGCTGACCTTGTTCGTTGATCCGGAAATTCCCAACGTTTTGGGGGATGCATTACGAATGCATCAGATACTGACGAATCTGATCAACAACGCCATAAAATTCTCAAGCGGGCAAAATCATTGCGGTCAAGTAATGGTGCGTGTGCAAATATCCAGCCGCTCGGAAGATCGGGTTTGGTTGGAATTCACCGTTCATGACAATGGCATCGGCATGGATGAGGTTACTCAGTCACGGTTATTTGTACCTTTCGAGCAGGCTGATTCCTCCACCAAGCGACTATTTGGCGGAACCGGATTGGGATTGGCTATATCGAACAAACTTGTTCACATGATGGGCGGTGAGATCAGCGTTCAAAGTAAACCGGGAGCTGGTAGCACGTTTACCGTGCACCTGCCGTTTGAAACTGTACCGCAATCGGAAACAATAGATTCACTGGTAACCGGGTTACCTTGCCTGCTGATTGGGCATGATATGGGGTTGACCGCAGGCATTGTGAAGCAACTTACTTATGCCGGCGCACAAGTTCAACGAGTTACGGACATTCGTGCAGCACAACACGCGGATGCACCGATCCACCCCATTTGGATATGGATACTCGATACTTTTGGCACACCTTCTTTGTTGCAGGAGTTGCGAACTGTATCCTGTTTACATAAACAGAATGACATACGTTTTCTTGCTATTGGTCGAGGCATGCGCCGCCATCCACGCCGAATAGAGGATGATCTAGTCGGAATTGACGGCAACCTGCTCACCCGGCGGACTCTGCTGGAGGCAGTGGCAATTGCCGCCGGACGCGCTAATGAGGAAAAAAAGGTAAAACTGGTCGGGCTTCCTACCGAATCCTTTGATGCGCCGTCACACAATGAAGAAGCGCATCAAAGCAAACGAGTACTTGTAGCCGAAGACAACGAAATTAACCAGCAGGTAATTCGACGGCAACTTGCTCTGCTCGGGTACGCGTCCACTATCGTTAATAGTGGTCACGAGGCATTTAATCTCTGGAAAACGGGTGGCTACGCTCTGCTGCTTACCGATATACATATGCCTCACATGGATGGCTATGAGCTCACCGCGGCTATACGTGCTGAGGAACTGACAGGCACCAGTCATACGCCGATCATCGCAGTCACCGCAAATGCACTTAGGGGGGAAAAGGAAAAATGCCTGGCAGCTGGGATGGATGATTACCTTTCCAAGCCTGTGCGACTAGAAAATCTGAAACTGATACTGGAGGAATGGATATCATTGACCGCACAAGGTCAAATTTTCTCCCAAGCCGGAGATGCGGTAGAGCGACCGGTTGATGTACGGGTGCTACAAGATTTGGTTGGTAATGATGCCTCTGTGATTAATGGGTTATTGCAATATTTTGGAGAAAAAGCTGGAGGCATTATGACAAGGCTCAACGAAGACATTGCGGCTGGTCGGCTTTCCGAGGCAGGTGCGGCGGCACACCGGATGAAATCTTCAGCACGCAGTATCGGAGCGCTCAAACTCGGCAAACTATGTGAACAGGTCGAGTGTATGTGTAACACGGGAGAAAATACCGACAACACCGAGCTTTTAAATCAATTCAACGAAGAAATAGCCGCAGTAGAAAAGTATTTGGCAACATGGACTAGTAATCTGTAAGAACAAAAATTACATAGGGAATACATGATGAACCAACTATTAAACATTGTTGTGCTCGACGACGATCCCTTCATGCTCAAGCTGCTTGATCGAATGCTCAACAAGTTGGGTTATAACCGCGTGACGTGCTACGAAAGAGGTGACGCTTTGCTGGCAACTTGCGAAACCCCGGACTGCTTTCCGGATGTTATATTGCTTGACATCAACATGCCTAGCATGGATGGCATTGAATTTTTACGCCACCTTGCTGAACGACAATTTATCGGGAGCCTAGTTCTGGTGAGCGGTGAAAACGAACGTATGTTGGAAGCGACCAACAAACTTATCAGCACGCATCGCCTTTCTGTGCTGGGTACGATACGAAAACCACCTACTTTGGAAGGTCTTGCCACAGCGTTGGATAAGTGGGCACCACCACATGTAATTACCTCGCCATGCGTAGCAAGCTGTACTTATGATGCAGAAAGTGTGCAGACCGCCATTACAAATGGTGAGCTGGTCAATTACTACCAGCCCAAGGTTGCTGTAGCAACAGGCGAAATTGTCGGTGTCGAGACATTGGTACGTTGGCAGCATCCTTCCGACGGGTTGGTTTTCCCAGACTCCTTTGTTCCTGTGGCAGAGGCACATGGTCTGATCAGCAAGCTGACGCGTGTAGTGCTAAAAGAGGCTTTATTGCAGAGTAAAGTCTGGCAGGAGGAAGGACTTTCCTTGAAGGTCGCA
>JBIIMQ010000070.1:0-9559 GCA_044337935.1 Candidatus Nitrotoga sp. | reverse complement strand
CGGTGATAATGTTCATGGACTTCCCCTTTCGTGGTGTTGATGAAATGTCAGAAATTCCATCATGGCACTTGTTGCCGTTTGCGGAAACTTCTCCGCAGCCTCGGGACGGGGAAGTCCCTTTCATTCGTTAGACATAAGGAATTAAATGTCACCGGAAATCATTATCGGCATTGGTATCGCGGGCATTGTTGTATTGTCCCTTGTGGGTAAGCTTTTTCCAAAGAGCCAACCCAAAGAGAAACAGTTCAAATGTTCACGGTGCGGCACGTTTTCTCCGCACACCGAACGCACCATTGAGGCTTGGAGAAACAGCAAAACCCAATTTTTTTGCCAGGCTTGTCATGCAAAGTGGCTTCAGTCTCGCCCTCCACAAGAACGTGAGCAGTTTTCCTCTCGTGGAAGTTCTAGATCAGGGTGCCTTGGTGTAGTGTTGCTCTTTGCGTTAGTGCCGCTTGTAGGCTTTTTTTTGGTGCAGCTATATGTCTAACCCTACGCTCAAGCGGGACGCCGCAGAAGCGCGGCGCCCCTTGGTTTCACGTTATGAGATTCGGAATCTAGGTAAGAAACTATGGCGAAGAAACGCATCCAAAAATTAATTGTTATCTTTGTAGTGGTCAATCTACCGCCAATACAGAACGCGGGTTAAACCAGTTTGGGCGGGGCGGCAGATAAACGCTATTCGTTGGGCATCTTAGTAATGGAAGCGCAATTGAGCAATCAGCAGCGCATCATTTTCTATGCGATATACCATGCGGTGCTCATCTGTTATGCGGCGTGACCAGTACCCTGATAGTGCGTGTTTCAATGCTTCGGGTTTCCCTACTCCGGCGAAAGGCTCGCGTTGGGTTTCCTGTATTAGTTTATTGATTCGTTCGACCATGCGCTTATCTTGTTTTTGCCAGTAGAGGTAATCTTCCCATGCCTCATCTGCGAAAATCAGCTTCACTTGACCAACTTCCGCTCCAGGCCTTTGCCGGTGTTCAATTGCGTGGCAGCCGAGAGGAGGCGTTTGGCGTTGGCAGGTGTGCGCAACAGATAGGCGGTTTCTTCAAGCGCCTTAAAGTCTTCGAGGGAGAGCATCACCACAGCCTGTTCTCCGTTACGTGTAATAATTAAGGCTTCGTGATCGTTGCAAACTCGATCCATGGTGCTGGCAAGGTTCGCGCGGACGGTGGTATAGGTCATTGCATCCATTATAGATAGGCTCCAAAATATGTACGTATTAATGTACAACAACAATCTTCACTTGTCCAGCGCTTCTACGGAGATGCCCAACCCGGCAGTCTAGTCGGACGCGGCGAAGATGCCGCCGCGCCGCTCACTTCTATGTTGGGCTTTACTCTTCACAAACTTCACGTAATATTTCAAAGAGGGAACTTACATGAACACGTTAAAGCAGCTGTTCCTAGGAATTGTTATTTCAACTGGAATAACTATTTCGCCTTATGCACAATCTGCCAAATCAGAGGCAACTGAACCCACTCAAATTGGAACAAAAGCTAAAATCGTGGCAATAAATGGAAACTCAATTACCATTGAAAATAAAAACGGCGCAAAAAAAATTCTAGAACTTACGACAACCAATAGTCTTAAATTGGGCCAGAATATTTCTTGGTGTGAAGAGGATTGCCGAGTCTTGAATATGCCGAATAAATCACAAGTACTTAGCAACCGCGCAGTGAAACGCTAGTCATTAGAAATCTCGGCCCTAGTTTACTCACTGTTTTACTGAAAAATTCTGCCGATGACGAGTGCTTGCCGATCTCGCGGCGCAGGCAGGTAAATTTTTTGCGGCAAGACGTTACCGAACTCGGCGATCAATCCGTAGCGTAAATGGGATCAGTTCTAACATTCACAAGATTTGTTCCGCTTTACAGATGGCTAGCTCCTCATTATTAGTTATTACACCGAGTGATATGTCTCTCACAACCAGGGGAACTCCATGGAAAAAAAGGAAAATTCATCCACATGACGCTTATGGAATTCGCCGACTGGCTCAAAGCCAATCGTTTCGACCGGCAGATCGGTGTCATACAGAACCACCACACCTATATACCGGGTTATGCCCATTTCAAAGGCAACAACCACATCGCCCTGTGTGAAAGCATGGAGCGTTCCCATCTGGAGCGAGGATTTGCTGAAATCGCCCAGAATCTCACCATATTCCCGGATGGCGACGTTGTTCTGTGCCGCAGTTTCAACACGATTCCGGCCGGCATCAAGGGGGCTAACCAAAATGGTCTATGTATCGAGAACCTAGGCACTTTGATCTGGGTGGGGACGTCATGAACGATGCCCAGCGCAACGCTATCGTGACAGTTAACGCACTGCTACTGATGCGTTTTGGCCTGCCCTGCGACACCGATCACGTGGTCTATCACCACTGGTGGGATCTGAATACAGGACAACGAACCAACGGCAGCGGCAACACCAAGACTTGCCCTGGCACCGTTTTCTTTGGTGGTAACAGCGTGGCCGCAGCCCAAGCCGACTTTCTCCCACTAATCGCCGCCGAGATGGGCGCAGCGGCCAATCCTCCCGCGCCGCCACAGGCCCAGTTCCAAGGCGAAGTAAATACCGTCTCGCTCCGTATCCGCAATGCACCTGGCGTGGACGGCACCTCCCTCGGCAAAGTTGCCAATGGCGCGCTGCTGGCGATCTACGAGGTACGTAACGGCTGGTACCGCATCCATCCTACAGCACAACGCTGGGTCAGCGGCCGCTACGTTAACAAGCGGGAATAACAGGGGGGCAGACCCAATGCTGTCAAGTTTGAGATAAGCAAAAAGAGTTCCGACGATTACAAAAATAGGATTAAAGAAATTGATGCGGAACTTGGGAAGCTTAAAGATTAATATGCATCCAACAAGGCACTCAACCCGGATAAGTGACCACATGGGCATTTGACAAAACGTACGTAATATCGTACCATACCCCTTATTTTAAGGAACACGAAATGAACACACTTACCGCCAGCGAAGCTCGTGCCAATCTGTACCGGCTCATAGATCAAACAGTAGAGTCTCATGAACCAATTATCATTTTTGGAAAGCGCAACAGTGCTGTGCTGCTCTCTGCAGAAGATTGGAGTGCAATTCAAGAAACTTTGTACCTTCTGTCTGTGCCTGGCATGCGCGAGTCCATAAAGACTGGGATGGCTGAGCCACTCTCAAAATGCCCAAAGGAACTTAAGTGGTAGGTTGGGAAATTGTTTACGCAAAGCAAGCAATGAAAGATGCAAAGAAGCTTGCTGCAAGTGGTATTAAGCCTAAGGCGCAAGATCTTCTCGCAGTTCTTGTCATTGACCCATTTCAGAATCCACCGCCCTTCGAGAAGTTGGTCGGTGATCTTGCCGGCACATATTCTCGCCGCATTAATATTCAGCACCGCATCGTGTACGAAGTCTTTACCAAAGAAAGAACGGTTCGCATCCTTCGTATGTGGACGCACTATGAGTAAACAGTAGCCAACCACATTCGAGCGGGACGGCGCAAAAGCGCAGTGAAGAAAGGGGTCAGTTCTAACATTCAAACTTTTTGTGTTAAACTTCACAAATGGCTAGACCTCTCAGGCTGGAATTTTCCGGTGCCCTTTATCACGTTACCTCGCGCGGAGATCGTCGGGAAGATATCTTCCTGAGTGACGATGATCGCGATGATTGGTTGGCAGTGTTGGGCATTGTTTGTGCGCGGTTTAACTGGGTAGTTCATGCTTTTTGTCATATGACCAATCACTATCATTTGCTGGTGGAGACGGTGGACGGTAATTTATCCGGTGGAATGCGACAACTGAACGGTCTGTATACCCAACGTTTTAACCGTCGCCATGGCTTGGTTGGGCATCTTTTTCAGGGGCGTTACAAGGCTATCCTGATCCAAAAGGAAACCTATTTGCTGGAGTTGACGCGCTATGTGGTGCTGAACCCGCTGCGAGCCAATATGGTGGAATCGCTGGATGACTGGCGTTGGAGTAGCCATTTTTATATTATGGGGCAGGTGGCGCATCCCCCGTGGCTGGATGTGGATGGGTTGCTAGGCCAGTTTGATTCGCAGCGGAGCAAAGCGCTTAGAAACTATCGCCAGTTTGTAATGGCGGGCAGGGGGTTGCCGAGCCCCATGCTGGATACGCGTCACCAATTGTTGTTGGGTGACGACGCTTTTGTGGAGCGTCATTGCCAGACCAAAAATGCTGAAGAACTTCGAGAAGTTTCAAAGGCTCATCGAAGATCGGTCGCTTTGTCGCTGGATGAATATCGGACGCGCCATTCGGATAGAGATCAGGCGATGGCCCATGCCTACTTATCCGGCGCTTATACGATGGCGGAGATCGGGCGCCATTTCGGAGTACACTACATGACGGTCAGTCGCGCAGTGCGGAAGTTTGAAGCAGGCCAGAAGAAAATATCGTAGCGTTAGAGCGGATTTTTTTGCGTCATGTCTGACTTTGTGTTCCCGAAAATCTAGAATTCTTGCGTTGTTTATAACCCAGTCCGATACTCATTTTTAGTGTTTTATCGGCGATAAATGCAGTATGACGAAGAGCCATGAGTAGACATAATCCGATCACGGAAACCGAAACTCCCGTAGTTGTCTCCAAATATTCAAAAGATAAGTGGATTATTGTGGAATGCACGGAAACGGGGATGGTTTATCTGCAAAATCCTCCCGAGTATTCCCAGTTGGTTGATGAATTTGCGTGGGAAAAGCAATTTTCCGAAGAAAGGGCGCGGCGAAAAGCCAGGGAACCTGTTGCATTTTTTATTAGCACGATACTTAAGAAGCTACGCTATAAACTGAGGAAAAGAGAAAGGATTGAGGCTGTCTGTGAAAAAATTCTGGATCAATTGCTGGCAAATGGCAAAAATTCGTTGAATGTGCTGGATGTTGGTTGCGGTACAGGCGGGAATCTGGTGCGGATAATCAATCACATGAGTAGTAAGCAATCTGTGCTCATAAAAGGGATCGGCATTGAGATTTCGCAAGTTCAAGCTGCGGAGGCAGATGCCTCTTTGAAAAAAATTGGGGGATATTGCATTCATAACTCGGCCATCGGTGGGCTGAAGGAAGTGCCTGATAATTCAATTGATTTAATTATCCTTTGTTCGTTTTTGGAGCATGAAACCAGTCCGCTTCCGTTGTTGAAAGTGTGCAGGGAAAAATTGGGTAGTCATGGCAAAGTGGTTATAAAAGTACCCAATTTTGCTTCGTTGAACCGAATTGTTAGGCAAGACAGGTGGTGCGGGTTTAGATATCCGGATCATGTGAATTATTTCACCCCTGAAACGCTGCGTTTGATCGTCGAGAATTCGGGTTTGAAAGTGGATAGTTTGAAAGCTATGCCCACCAACGACAATATGTGGGCCATCGTCAGCAAATAAGCTTCTTTTTGTCTTTTTTGGATGTCATACGGGCAATTTCTTTAGGTGGAACGGTGCTTATACTTGATGAAGACTGCTGTTTCATGGATAATCAGCTGCCTCAAATGCCGGGATGGCGGAATTGGTAGACGCGCCGGACTCAAAATCCGGTGCTGGCGACAGTGTGAGGGTTCGAGTCCCTCTCCCGGCACCATAAATTCGTTACCAAGTTGTCAACCAATAGTAAATTGGGGCGTTATTATCACTGACACTAGGTAATTCTGACACTAGATATGTCACTGTTGTTTTATTAACTTAATAGGAGTTCACATGAAACTGTTATCTACACTGATCGCTGCTGTATTCGCTGTTGTTTCTTTCTCTGCTGTTGCCGGTGATGCAGCTCCTGCTGCAGCTCCTGCAGCTGCAGCAGCTCCTGATGCAGCTGCTCCTGCTAAACATGCTAAGAAAGCTAAGAAAGCTAAGAAAGCCAAAAAAGCTGACGAAGCAGCAACACCAGCAACACCAGCAGCTCCAGCAACTCATTAATTTTGTGAGAGTTGGCGATGGCAGGGGTAACCCTGCCATTTCTTTTTTATTCGATTTTCTACGCAAAAGTGCGTAATCTTAGACGGTAGATGTGGTTCGAACCTCTAAGGGTTCGGTAGTAGCCGTTGTCGTGCAGTATTACAAATTTCTTCTGCTTCCCTCCGGTTTACCAAATTGATTCGCTGAGCCAACAACTTTTGCCGCCGCATTCCATTTGTGTTGATTTATGTAACCTGTTTTTTCGACAAAGCAATATTCCAGTGATCCGAATACACCATGTCTAAAGAGTGCATTGTCGTTGGTTTGTCCGGTGGAGTAGATTCAGCCGTTACCGCGCTGCTGTTAAAACAGCAGGGCTATGAGGTTATCGGCGTGTTTATGAAAAACTGGGAAGACGATGATGATGACGAGTATTGTTCTTCGCGCCAGGATTTGATAGATGCAGTTTCTATTGCTGACACGATAGGCATTCCCATTGAAACGGTGAATTTTGCAAAAGAATACAAGGATCGCGTGTTCAGCCATTTTTTGCATGAATATGCGGCTGGACTCACGCCCAATCCGGATATCCTGTGCAACTCTGAAATAAAATTCAAAGCGTTCCTGGAATATGCGGTCAAAATGGGGGCCGATGCTATTGCCACCGGGCATTACGCGCAAATTCGCAGGGTCGATGACCAGTGTCAGTTACTCAAGGCAATAGACAACAGCAAGGATCAAAGTTATTTTTTACACCGCTTGAATCAGGCGCAATTATCCAAGGCAATGTTTCCATTGGGTATGTTATTGAAGTCGCAGGTGCGGGAGATCGCGCGCCAGCACAATCTATCCAATTACGCCAAAAAAGACAGTACCGGAATCTGTTTTATTGGCAAACGCCCGTTCCGCGAATTCCTGAACCGTTATCTGCCTGCCCAGCCTGGCCCGATGGTTACCCCCGAAGGTCAAACGGTTGGGCAGCATATGGGGTTATCGTTTTATACCATAGGCCAGCGTCAAGGCTTGGGTATAGGCGGGCAAGGTCAGCCCTGGTTTGTGGCAGCCAAAAATACAGCAAGTAATCAATTGATTGTGGCTCAAGGGCATGATCATCCCGTTTTACTATCTGAATCTCTGGAGGCAACAGAGTTGCACTGGATTAGTAACGATACACCGGATATATCGCGTAATTACAGCGCCAAAATTCGTTACCGTCAGGCTGATGTCAGTTGCCATTTCAGTACGATATCCAACACCCTTGGGCACATTGTGTTTGATGAAGCGCAGTGGGCTGTTACGCCGGGACAATCGGTTGTAATCTACGATGGTGATGTTTGCCTAGGTGGCGGCGTTATTGCAAACAATCGGTAACAGGCAAGTCAACACAAATGATTTTCCCCGGGGGCGCCGGTTTCCGGCTGAATTCAAGACGGCTTAGTGCGGCAATATTTTAATTATTCGGCATGGTCGGTTACGGCAAAATGTCGTGAATGGTAGAATACGACCTGAATTTGTTTGCGAATTATTGAGCCGCTGATAACGGTTGGCTGGACTTCTCCGGGAAAGCGGCAGATCTGATCCTTTATGAGTAGCCCCCTTCATTGCAATTTTTATTGCAATTTTTCACAGATTACTGATAAGTCTCTAAACATATTTTATTAGCTTCGTTTTTAAGTAAATTTTGCTATTTCTTCAAGGGTTATTTTGATGACATTGACCGCACTCACCGCAATTTCTCCGTTAGATGGCCGGTATCACAGCAAAGTAGATTCCTTGCGCGCTTATTATAGTGAATTTGGTTTGATTCGCTATCGCGTCTTGATAGAAATCGAATGGCTTAAAGCGCTTAGTTTGGAGGCCGGGATTCCCGAGGTTGAACCGTTTTCTGCCGCAACACTTGCTTACTTTGATCGGCTGGTAGAACAATTTAGTGAGGCGGATGCCGAGCAAATTAAAATTATTGAAAAACGCACAAATCATGATGTAAAAGCGATTGAATACTGGTTGCGTGAAAAGCTCTCGGATAATCCGGAAGCAAGCAACAGGCTTGAGTTTATTCATTTCGCCTGTACATCGGAAGATATTAATAATCTGAGTCACGCACTTATGTTAACCAAAGGGCGCAACGAAGTAATGCTGCCCGCGTTGGATAAGTTGATCAGTTGCCTGCGTGATCTTGCGCATCAGTTGGCGGATATGCCCATGTTATGCCGCACGCATGGACAAACTGCCACACCGAGCACACTCGGTAAGGAAATGGCTAATGTCGTGTATCGTCTGCAACGTGCGCGTACACGTTTGGCAGACGTGGAAATACTGGGGAAAATAAACGGTGCGGTCGGTAATTACAACGCTCATTTGGTGACGTACCCCAAGGTAGATTGGGAAGATTTCGCGCAACGATTTGTGACGGCGCGCGGCATTACGTTCAATCCCTACACCATTCAAATTGAACCACATGATTATATGGCTGAATTATTTGATGCGTACGCGCGTACCAATTCTATTTTGATTGATCTCAACCGTGACATTTGGGGCTATATTTCATTGGGTTATTTCAAGCAAAAAGTGGTAGCAGGTGAAGTCGGTTCATCTACGATGCCACACAAGATTAATCCTATTGATTTTGAAAATTCTGAAGGTAACCTGGGATTGGCGAACGCCCTGTTACGTCATTTGTCCGAGAAGTTACCCATTTCGCGCTGGCAGCGCGACTTGACCGATTCCACCACGCTACGCAACATGGGAGTGGTGCTGGGTTATACATTGTTGGCATATGAATCATGTTTAAAGGGTTTGAATAAATTGGAAGCAAATCCGCATCGCATGATGGAAGATTTGAACGATAGCTGGGAAGTATTGGCTGAGCCAATCCAGACGGTTATGCGGCGCTATAGTATTGACAATGCCTACGATAAACTTAAGACACTGACACGCGGGAAAGGCGGCATTAACCGCGACAGTTTGCATGCATTTATTGGCACATTAGATATTCCTGAAGCAGAAAAACAACGCCTGTTTGAATTAACGCCAGCCACCTACATAGGGAAGGCCTGTGAACTGGCGAAGCGTATCTGAACCGAATATTACCCACAGGTTGGACACCATTAAGATGTAATAGTCGGAACATTGTCTGACAGTTACCCGATTTGATCGAAAAGACTGTCAGTTCAGTTCATCTTTCCAATGTGGCACTTTTATTGTGCCATCTCTCCTTTCTGTTAACTAAAATTTGCATCGGTATGTGTTCGCAACCTCATTGGTTCTGACGTGTAAGTGATCGCGCCACTTTGGCGACAAAAATTAACTAGCTAATTCAATTCGTTAAGAAAATATAGGGTAATGCTGTCTGTAAAAAACGACATGCTTGATTATTTTTATAACGATCCATTCACATGCAACACACCATATAACAACACAACATATTGTTTGATATCAATTTAATTTTATATGGCATGTATTTTGCAGTAAACAGAATGTAACAGGTTGCATTACTTTTGTTCTTTGATTTATTTAATTGATCCTTAGATAACCTGGGTAACCATTCTGTGTTTATTGTTTGGGAATGTAGCTCTGAAAACTTTATGATGTTTTTTTAATTTACACCCTAAAGTTTACAAAAATATTATCGATATATTAAATGACGAAAAGGGCAAACTCATCGCGAGATGGGGA
>JBIIMQ010000069.1:0-9576 GCA_044337935.1 Candidatus Nitrotoga sp. | reverse complement strand
ACCGCCGGCAGAAGCTGAGGCACAATATTATCGGCAGTTAGCAAACTCGGATTCTGCCAGTGTTACTTAAACCAAATAGCCTCCACAGAATCCGGGGCGATTCACGATGGTGAGCGCACGGCTCCTGTTGTTTCAGTTACTTCGTTGGCAAATCAGGCTTGTTATTCCCTCCGGCGTCCGCACCACTAGTCAAGGTATACGTAGCGATCGAATCCCCACGAAGATTCGGACTCGCCAACCGGAACTTGCATGGTATCGTGAAATCGCCGCAAACTGCGGCTTGCCTGATGAAGTAGCTCTTGAAGCTTTTTTAAGAGATAAAGATGCATTACAAGTGCCGTATCTGCGTTGTTACTAGTACCATCGAACAATTCATGGCGGATTCAGCTCCGCCTTGTTAACTGGATTATTCCTCCAGCAGCACCGAGCAGGAAATCAAAGTCACATTTGAAACTCTCGTAATTCTCAGCAATATTTGAACGTCGGGTTTGGGTCGAGGACTGCCAATCGCAAGAAACAAAGGGTCAAGTCTTGACACCACAGTTGCCACAGTCACACCTTGGTAAATCCCCCAGCGTAGCCTTGAAATTACATATTTTTTCAGGTGCGGTTACTCCCCGCTACCATCTTGTATTCAAACAAACGACATTCAATTGCGCCGTTGAACAGCGGGGTGCGCCGTGAAACGGACAGGCGGATAAACTTCGGCATGCGTAAATCGGACGTAAACAGATAGGCATTCCAACCGCCGAATTTTTTCTTCAATACGTCGCCCAGCTTTGGGTATAACTCTTGCAGCTCTTCCAGGTCACCCATGCGCTCGCCATAAGGCAGATTCGCTACCAGCACGCCATGGTCGGCAGGTGCGGAAATTTCCAGCACGTTCGCTTGATTGAGCGTCACTGCTCCACGTAATCCGGCATTTTCCAGATTGAGGTGTGCAGCTTTAAGTTCATCGCCATATAAATCACTGCCGAAAATCGGTAATGCGCTTACCGGCTTTTGTGCTGATTGCGCCTGGCTGCGCATCTTGCTCCACGCGGCGGCATCAAAATTTTTCAGTTTCTCGAAGGCAAATCTACGGCCTATACCTGGAGCGATACCGAGTGACATCAGTGCCGCTTCAATCAGGAAAGTGCCACTGCCGCACATCGGGTCAAGCAACGGCACGCCGGGCTGCCAACCCGTCAGCATTAAAATGCCTGCGGCCAGATTTTCGCGCAGAGGCGCAACGTTGGTGTACTGGCGCACGCCGCGTTTGAACAGCGCATCGCCGGAAGTGTCGACATACAGCGTCATGCGGCTGTGCTCAAGAAAGGCATGAATGCGAATATCCGGCGTATGGGTATCCACACTCGGACGGTCGCCGGTGAGTGCGCGGAATTTATCGCACACGGCGTCCTTGATTTTCAAGGTAGCGAAATCCAGACTTTTCAATGGGCATTTAATTGCCGTCATGTTGACGCGGATGGTGTGTGAGGTGTCGAACCAATCGTTCCACGGCAGCGCATAGGCGGTATCGAAAATGTCCTGCTCGTTGCGATAATGGGCTATCGCCACGCGCCACAGCACGCGACTGGCAATGCGGCTGTGTAGATTGACACGGTAGCTCAATAAAAAGGGGCCGGTGAAATGCACGCCGCCATCGGTGGTTCGCACCTCTTGCGCGCCGAGAGCATTCAGTTCATTGGCCAGCATTGCTTCCAAGCCGCGCGGACAGGGTGAAAAAAATATTTCTGGCATATATTTATACAGGTTTGACGACTACAAGAATGATGATGGCAATCATAAGCAGCACTGGAAATTCATTGAACCAGCGGTAGAAAACGTGGCTGCGCGTATTGCGATCGGTTTTAAAGTCGAGCAACAGCTTGCCGCAATAGATGTGATAGGCAATCAACACTAACACCAGCGTGAATTTGATGTGCATCCAGCCGCCGGTTACGCCATAACCAAGCCACATCCATAATCCAAAAACGACAGTCAGCACGCCACCCGGCGTCATGATGCCGTAGAACAATTTGCGTTCCATGATTTTGAATCGCTCGATACTGGTTTTATCCGTGCTCATGGCGTGATACACGAACAAACGCGGCAAATAGAACAAGCCGGCGAACCAGGTAACCATAAAAATCACATGCAATGCTTTAATCCACAACATAATTTATTTTAAGGTGCGTGTTTAAAGTCAAAACCCTAAGCGGGACACAGTACACAAGGAGATAAGCGGACAAGCCGCAAAGCGCATGTTATAGATCAGCGATAAAATTTACCGATCAACATCCCGATCATAACGGCTGTCCCACGAAATTGAGGCGCACAATTTCCTTCAGCTGTTCCAAACAGCCATGAAAATAATGCACCACCCCCGGCAACACTACGATGGGCAGGCGCTGCGGCCGCGCCCATTGCATCACATCCGCCAATGGGACAATTTCATCCATCTCTCCATGAATCAACAGCGTATTGTGCGGCACTGGCGGCATCGGATAACGCGTCACCGCCGGCGCAATCAACACCAATTGATGCGGGGGAAGTTGCTGCGCCACGCGCGCCTGCACATATCCCCCGAAGGAAAAACCCGACAGAATTAGCGGCAAATCGCCATATTCGTCCAACGCATAGCGCGTTACTGCAAGCACATCTTCGACCTCACCATTGCCACCATCAAACTCACCACTACTGGCACCAACACCCCGAAAATTAAAGCGCAATGCTGCGAATCCCATCTCGGTAAAAATCTTGGCCAGTGTGGTAACGATCTTGTTTTCCATGGTTCCGCCCTTGATGGGCAACGGATGTGCGATTACCGCAATTGCGCGTGGCGCATCATCAGGTATATGCACCACAATTTCCAGCTTACCCGCCGGGCCGGGAATAAGAACCCTCTCTGTTGCGGGCATTAAATTTTGAGACGTTCCACCACACGTCCATGCTGCAAGTGTTCAACAATGATTTCGTCGAGATCACTTTCATCCACATAGGTGTACCACACCCCTTCAGGATAAATCACCAAGACAGGGCCATCATCACAGCGATTCATGCACCCCGCCGAGTTGATACGAATACGATTCGCTTCATTGGACAATCCAAGCGCATTAATTTTATCTTTCACATAGTCGCGCATCCATTGCGCACCAATGTTATTACAACATTCCGCGCCTTCTTCACGCTGATTAGTACAGAAAAAAACATGTTTTTGATAATAGCTCATACAAAACCCCATAAGAAAAAATGCAATTATACAACCTCACTGCCGTGAACTTCCGGCACGCCAAAGATACCCCAGCATGAGAAATGGAAACACAAATGTAATCGTTTGCGATAAGCCATTGTAATTGAGCAGATGGCCATAATTCCACTGGTACAGACGCATGGCTGCAGAAGGCTCTCCGCTATCCAATATCCAATATGCCAGCACCCAATAACCCAACGCAACCAGTACGGCACATTTCGAGAGCTGCGTGCGGGATAACCGGCTGGCGGGAATCACTAACAGCACGCCCATAAAAATACCGAACATGGCCTCACCGTTTAACCATAATAACAATGCCCATGATTTAAGTAGCATAGCTGCCGCAGTAAATTTAGCCACTGCCACCGCACACAATACCAATAACAACATACTTGCTGCCTGACGGCGTATACGCAGCAAAGTCAGCAACAGCATTCCCAGCATCAGCATATTTAGCAATACCGCCAAGCTTTCCATCCAATTAAACGGGACAGGCTGCACCACGACGAACGGCGCTCGCACCACCTCGCTTATAAACACATTGCCCAACATGGGTAGCGAAGGGTTGATTTGCGCAAACATCCATAGCACCACCAATGCCAGGCCAAAATCCACTCCCCCTCCGCCATGAAACAAACGCATGCGCCAATAGGTCAGGTGCAGCGCAAACCATTCCCGGGGCGCGATGCTGACTGCCAGCAATGCCCCCGCCAGTGTACCGCTGACGTTGGCCAGCAAATCAAGATTGGAACTAATCCGAACCGGCAAATACATTTGAAGGTATTCCATCATGGCGGACAGTAGTACTCCGCCCAACAACGCAAGCAACAAAGTCCGGCTCACACTGAAGCGTGCGCGTAGTGCCAACCCAAGCAGCAATCCTAACGGCAGATACCCCAGCAAATTAGCGGCGGCATCAAACCAGGTATATTGCTGCAATAGCGGCAACGCCAACACTGCGGAAAACGCCAGTCCCTGTTCCTGCCAGCCAGAAAACGGCGACAAGCTGGCATACATGATAAACAATGCATAACCTGCGGCAAGGTAAGTGCGCAAACGCGCGCGCGAACTGACGACGATGGTCTCTTTCATTATCGAATTATGTTTATCCGATTTTTTGTTCTACCCATTCCATCTTGCCATGCAACAGGGGCAAGACAATGCAGGGACTGTAACAGCATACTGATTTCATATGAATTTCTAATTTCTCCGGATGTCCTTTTGCAACTCAATCAACCGAAACCAACCGTTTGCAAATACTGGCTCATCGGTCAACACCTGCAATCCCGGCACACCTTCCAATACATCCTCAAACACCACATCCAATCGTGTGGCCAACCGTCCCATCAAAGGGGTCAAGCCACGCCGCACCCACGCACGCTCTCCCCGGCGTAAAAATTTGTCGAATACTAAAATTCGGCCACCCGGCTTAAGCACGCGCGCCGTTTCTACCAGACAATATTGCGGCTGCGGTACTACCGCCATAATCAAATGCAGCACGGCATAATCAAAGCTGTCTGACACGAAGGGCAAGGCCATGCTGTCACCCTGCACCCACTGTATATTTAATCCGGCCGCCTTTTGCTTTGCCCGCGCCAACATTGCACCAGTCAACTCTAACGCAACGTATTCATGACCGACCGGTAAAAAAGGGAAATCCAACCCGGTACCTGCACCGCTAAGCAGCACCCGCGCTACTCCTTGTCGCGGCAATTTTGCCAGACTATACCGGCGCGCTTGCCGAGTGGCGCGATCGATAAAAACATCATAAAACGGGGCGATAAAGCGATAACTACTTTTTAACGACATTGCATTTAATGCAACACTCGCGGGACACTTAATACAAACTGGGGAATGGGAGCATCAAATTTAGTGCCGTCCTCCGCTACCATCTGGTAACTACCGGACATAGTACCCACCTGCGTGGCAAGCACCGTACCACTGGTATATTCAAAACTCTGGTTCGGCAGGAGAACGGGTTGCTCACCCACAACCCCCTGACCGCGCACTTCTTGCACATATTGATTGGCATCGGTAATAACCCAATGACGGCTGATCAACTTGACTGTCGTGTCGCTTTCATTAGTTATAGCGATGGTATAAGCAAAAACAAATCGGTTATCCGCCTCATCCGATTGCTCGGCCAAATAATTTACTTCAGTAGTAACTTTTATTTTGTATTTATTATCATTTTCCATCGCGGTATTACACCTCATTTTGGTCAGTATGACAAGGCGAGCGGCAACATGCACCATAAAAATTTTGACCATCCCAGGCGATGCGATCATTACCGCCCATATCGTTATAGTTAACCCGTAAATTTTATTCAATTTTACTTGGCTGGCATTGAGGATAGCTAACAACTATAATTGCGCTCCTGTTTAATTTTGGTCTTTTTCAGACTATGCAATTATTCGCTTTCGGCATTAACCATCAGACCGCACCACTTGTTGTGCGTGAACAGATTGCGTTCAATACCGATGCAATGGAGCCTGCCCTGCGCGATTTGGTCGGTCACGGCGCAGCCAAAGAGGCGACCATACTTTCCACCTGCAACCGCACCGAGGTATATTGCAGCACGCACACGCCGGCACAGATCGTTAACTGGCTGGCCAATTATCATGAATTGCAGCCAAGTGAAATTGAGCCATATCTCTATACTTTGCCGCATGAGCAAGCTGTAAAGCACGCTTTTCGTGTCGCCAGCGGTCTGGACTCGATGGTACTCGGCGAGCCGCAAATTCTGGGCCAAATGAAGCAGGCGGTGCGATATGCTGAACAAGCTGGTACGCTGGGCTTTCTACTCCACAAGCTATTCCAGCGCACCTTTTCGGTGGCCAAAGATGTGCGTACCCAAACCGAAATCGGGTCAAATCTGATTTCCATGGCAGCGGCGGCGGTAAAACTGGCCGAACGCATTTTTCCCAGCATTGCCGAACAGAGCGTATTGTTCATCGGCGCGGGGGAAATGATTGAACTGAATGCCGTACATTTCGCGGCAAAATTACCCAAGCACATTACCGTTGCAAACCGTACTCTGGAGCGCGCCCAAGTATTGGCGCGGCGCATTGGCGGACACGCCATTACATTGAGTGAATTACCGGAACAATTGGCTCAGCACGATATCATCGTAACCAGTACCGCCAGCCCGCTACCGATACTAGGTAAAGGAATGGTCGAGCGCGCGCTTAAAGCGCGCAAGCACCGTCCTCTTTTCATCGTCGATCTCGCCGTACCGCGCGATGTTGAGGCCGAAGTATCCAGTCTGAATGATGTATTCCTGTATACCGTTGATGATCTGTCCGAAGTTGTGCGCGATGGCTTGGATGCACGTCAAGGCGCGGTGAAAGAAGCTGAAGTGATCATAAATTCCGGTGTGGTGGATTTCATTCATTGGATGGAATCACGTGAAGTTGTCCCCACTATTCGGGCATTGCGCGATCACGTTGAACGCCAGCGTCGGCACGAGATGGAAAAAGCTTTACGCCTGCTAACAAAAGGCGAAGAGCCGGAAAAAGTGCTGGAATCTTTGAGCAATGCACTTACCAATAAATTTTTGCACGCCCCAACCCATGCGCTGAATCATGCACAAGCCGAAGAACGTGATGCTTTGCTTGATATGGTGCATCGTATTTATCACATGCGTCCCCCCGAATGAAACCTAGCATTGCCACTAAACTCGCCCAACTTGGCGAGCGTTTGGACGAAGTCCGTCATCTGTTAAACAGCGAAAATGTCACTCGCGATATGGAAACCTATCGCAAGCTCAACCGCGAACGTGCGGAGCTGGAGCCTGTGGTGGAGCTGTATCATGCCTATCAAGCCTGCGCTGATGATATCGCGACCGCACTGGAAATGGCGGACGACCCGGAAATGCGCGAATTTGCCGCAACTGAAGTAAAGCAAGGCCGCGAACGGTTGGAACAGATCGAAATAGATTTGCAGAAAAAATTGCTGCCCAAGGATCCCAATGATGATCGCAACGTATTTCTGGAAATTCGTGCGGGCACAGGTGGCGACGAGGCAGCATTATTTTCCGGCGACCTGTTTCGCATGTACACACGATTTGCCGAACGTAACCGCTGGCAAGTTGAAATCATTTCCGAAAGTTGCGGCGAAAAGGGCGGTTTCAAGGAAATCATCGCACGCATAGTCGGACAGGGTGCCTATTCAGTTTTGAAATTTGAGTCTGGCGCACATAGGGTGCAGCGCGTACCCACCACTGAAACACAAGGCCGAATTCACACCTCGGCCTGCACCGTGGCAGTCCTGCCGGAGGCGGATGAAGTCAGTGACGTGGTGTTGAATCCTGCCGATTTGCGCATCGACACCTTCCGCGCTTCAGGTGCGGGTGGCCAGCACATCAACAAAACCGATTCAGCCGTACGCATAACACACCTGCCTACCGGCACGGTGGTGGAATGCCAGGATGGCCGTTCGCAACACAAAAACAAAGCCCAAGCGCTGGCGGTACTGGCCGCGCGGATCAAAGACAAAGAGGAGCGTACCGCTCACGCCAAGCAGGCCGCCGAGCGCAAATCACTGGTCGGCAGCGGCGACCGCTCGGAACGCATACGCACTTACAATTTCCCGCAAGGTCGGGTCACCGACCATCGCATTAACCTCACGCTGTACAAGATGGATCACATTATGGATGGCGACATCAGCGAAATGTGCAACGCATTGATGGCTGAATATCAAGCAGAGCAGCTGGCAGCGCTTGCAAATGAAGGCAACAACTGAACTTGCTACGTACCCTACAAGAAACTCTGCTGCAGGATACGGCTCGTCTGACCGGGGCGCTGGAGATAAACCCCGTCAGCGCTCGCATCGAAATTCAGTGTTTGTTACAACACGTGTTAAAAGTTCCTCGCGCCTGGTTGCTGGCGCATTCCGAGCACTACCCGAACAAAACCGAGCAAACCCATTACCGTGAATTATTGCAGCGTCGCCTCCAAGGAGAACCGATTGCCTATCTACTGGGTGAACGCGAATTCTTCGGGCTAATGCTCAGGATAACGCCCGCTACGCTCATCCCCCGTCCTGAAACCGAATTGCTGGTTGAACTGGCTCTATCGCGTATTCCGCAACAAGATTCATACCGCGTGCTCGACCTGGGCACAGGCAGTGGTGCAATTGCTCTGGCGCTCGCCCATGCACGCCCGAATGTCGAAATATTTGGCTGCGATGCTTCCACTACGGCACTGGCGATTGCACTCGCAAATGTTCAGCAGCTATCCATTACCAATGCAACATTCATTCAAAGCAACTGGTTCGAGGCATTTACGGCGCAAAAATTCAACATCATTGTGTCCAATCCGCCCTACATAGCGATTAATGATCCGCATCTGGCCCAAGGCGATGTGCGCTTTGAGCCAATATCCGCGCTTATATCCGGCGACGATGGCCTGCACGATATTCGTCATATTACAACCCATGCACCAGACTATCTCGAACCCGGTGGCTGGTTACTGCTTGAGCATGGTTATAACCAAGCCATACAAGTTCGTGAGCTATTGCAGCAGGCTGGGTTCAGCATGATATTCTCGGCGTGTGATCTGGCGGGCATAGAGCGAGTCAGCGGCGGACGCATCTCTTGATATACCCAATCTCCAATCCGGTTGAACGATGCACCCGATAAAACCGCTAACCCAACCCCAAGAACCGAGCTGCGAAAATAGCGGAGTCCGCCGTCACTGTCTTATCGTAATCGCTTTATCAAACCTTGAGCCATATTCCATACAACCTGCCCGTATTTATCAACCCCGCAAGCTAACTACACCCCGAAATTGAATTGTCAGCAAAATTAATATACAATCACACTGTTGCAAAATATAACCAGTCCATCCGGGAGACTTTATTATGATAAACAAGTTGTTTTTAGGATTTCTTTTATCCGTTGTGTACATTAAGTGCTAATGCTGGCATGAGTGTTCCCCCAACGACAACTTACTCAAATGCCTCCAGCAGTTCAAACCGCGTTTATGCCGGCTTGAAATGGACATTACATGAAGGTACTCAGCCCGAAGTGGTGGTTGGATTCCGCCATTCGAAAGTGAATTCCGATGGCGATACACACGGTGGTGATGCCTCGCTTTCCATGAAGGTTTTTAATACATTTCAATTGGGCAAGATTCGCGCAAAATATTTTAATGGACAGGAATTTGCTCAAGGAGAAGCTTCAGGGGGCTTTGATTTTACCAAAGGCTTATTTGTGGGGGCCAGTATCAAAGCTCCCTATTCAAATTTGGGTGTCGATTATCTGCCAAAAGCTTCCAATGCTTTTGAGCCCTATTTGATTATCGACACTCTTCACAAACACGGAAAACCGAATTCACAGA
>JBIIMQ010000068.1:0-9641 GCA_044337935.1 Candidatus Nitrotoga sp. | reverse complement strand
GTCAAACTATCATAATGACTGGTACCCCAAGCTCAACGGCATTACAGTGGGTTAACACATGCACTAGTACTGATGTAGTATTAAAGAAATATTTCACTTGCTAATGGTTGGTGTGTTCTAAACAAACCCCTCTTCGGAGGGGTTTGTTTTTTTGCAGGAGCAAATATGTCATTTCGTATACGATTGCTGAACTATTTTCGCTCGCGTGACCGGGGTTGGATGCTTTCGCTGTTCGGGGTAGTGTGTGTTGTCTATTTGCCGTTTCTCGGCAGTCCGTTTATTTTTGATGATCTGAGCTTTTTTTTGGGTGATGTGCCAGAGCGGTATGCGCACTCACTGTTTCAATTTAATCTGCGCGGATTGTCGTATGCCAGCTTGGGCTGGACCGCGGCCCTCTTTAGTGACGCGGTGCCGCACTTTTTCCATTTGGGCAATGTTCTGCTGCATGCAGCCAGTGCCATTCTGATATTTTATTTACTGCGTCTTGTAACCGGCGCGGTAATTGTTGACAACGAAAATTCCAAAAAACTTGTTTGGGGCGCATGGCTGGGTGCGCTGGTGTTCGCTTGTCATCCGGTGGCAGTGTATGCGGTTGGCTATGTAATTCAGCGCAGTATTTTAATGGCAACGCTATTTGCGCTGTTGATGCAACTGGCTTATGTGCGTGGTTTGCTGACCGGGCAAAAGCGTTGGCTGGCACTGGCAGTGGGAGCTTATTTTCTGGCCTGTTTTTCCAAGGAGCACAGCGTGATGGTGCCCGCATTATTGGCGGCGCAGACGATATTGCTTCGCGATAAAAATAAACTGGATAAGCGCGTGTTGTGGCCAACATGGGGTGCATTTTCTGTTATTGGAATATTTTTTGTGCTACGTGTTAAGGGCGTATTCGGCACGCCCTATGAGGCGATGTCAGCCGCTTTGTTTGAGCAACAGGGAATAGTCGAGAGCACATCCTCGTTGCACTTGCTGAGTGTACTGTCTCAATCAGGCTTATTCTTCAAATATTTGTTGCTATGGTGTCTGCCCAGTCCGGCATGGATGTCGGTGGATATGCGCGTCTCTTTTGTTGCTAGCTGGACGGATTGGCAAGGCTGGGCGGGCGCGCTGGCCTTTGTGGCGTATGGTGCGTTGGGTTGCAGATTATTATTGCGCGGCGGCGTATCAGGGCTTGTCGGGTTAGCGTTGCTGTATCCGTGGCTGCAATTTTTAGTGGAGTTTTCTTCCATACGAGTGCAGGAGCCCTTTGTGCTTTACCGCAGTTATCTGTGGATGCCGGGCATGATGCTGTTTTTTCCACTATTGTTGGCAAAACTGCCCAGTCGCAGAACGCTGCTTGGGGTGGGGTTAATAGCGCTGCTGCTGGTACCTTTGGCGTGGAACCGTTTATGGGTATTTACGGATAATTATCGCTTATGGAACGATGCTGCGTTATTGCTGCATAGTGGGCAAGAGCCGGGTGCTGATCGAATTTTCTATAATCGCGGGCAGGCTGAAGCAGCGATGCATAAATGGGACGATGCTATTGCAGATTTTAAGCGGGCAGTAGCGCTTAGCCCGCAAGTTGCGGAGATTAGATTCCCATTGGGGATGGCTTATGCAAGCTCAGGACATTTTGAGGAGGCTATTGCGCAATTTGATGCGGAGATTGCACTTAAGCCGGATGACGCCCGGGCTTATTACGGTAAGGGGTTGTCGCTTATGGGGCTGCATAAGAGTGAGCAAGCCTTGCTTCAAATGAAGCGGGGTTGTGAGTTGGGTAACGGGATGGCTTGTATGATGGCCGGATGGGCACAGCAAAAAAAATAATGCATCACTTCTTTTTCGCGAGTGCTGCCGCAATTTCCTTGTATTGCTTGAGTTCGCTTTCAATAATCGATAATTCGTGAAAATCGGTGCCAGCGCTTTTGGCTAATTCCAGTTGCTCAATCGCATGGTGCAAGTTGCCGCGCAGAATGTAGGTGTAGGCCAGCGCGTGGTGCTCCTTTTGTCGTTTGCCCAGAGCCGCGTAATTGCGTGCCTGTAGCTCATGCAGTCGCAGGTCGTTGGGATGGGTAATGAGTTGTTCGTTGAGCAGTTTGAGCGCGTCTTCAAAACGGCTGGCTTCCAGCAGCAGTTCGATGTAATCGTAGACCAATGCCCGGTGCTGGGGAAAACTCTGTGTAGCGCTACGGTAAAATTCAGTGATATTGGTATTGCTTTTGCCCGCCCGCTTGATTTGTCCGGCCAGCGTTGCGATCATTGGATTGTGCGGGACGAGTGTTTGTAACGGGGCAAATTCCTGTGTGGCATCTGTAATTTGTCCGGCGCGCAGTAGTGACAGCACCAGACCGTAACGCTGCGCCGTCTGATTGCCATGTTTTTGTTCCCCGAGTGCATTCTTGAAGAAGTTTATGGTTTCCTGAGAATTTTTCTGCAAAGCCCGTAATTTGGCACGCACCAGTTGAAAATTGAGGCTGTCGGCAATCAGGCGATAGGGGGTTTGTTGCACGCGGTTGGCGACATCGGCGATACGTTCGCTGGTGATTGGGTGGGTACGGAGATAAGACGGCATATTGTTATCCAGTAGACGTGTGGATTTTTGCAGGCGCTCGAAAAAGACGGGCATGGCATGCGGATCGAAGCCCGATTTTTGCAGCGTGGAAAGTCCGATGCGGTCTGCTTCCATTTCATGGATACGGGTAAAGTTCAGTTGCCGTTGGATGGCACCGGCCTGCATTCCGACCATGGCCGCTTGCGAAGCTTGCGGGTTACTGCGTGCGGATAGAATAGCTACTGCAAGGGCCGCTATGGCTGCCACCGAGTCGATTTTTTGGCCTGCCACCATCCGTGCTAGATGGTGCTGGGTGACGTGGGCGATTTCATGGCCAAGAACCGAGGCGAGTTCGGATTCACTTTGGGCGATGAGCATTAGCCCGGTATTGACTCCGATGAAACCGCCAGGCAGCGCGAACGCGTTAACGTTGTTGTCATTGATGGCAAAAAATTCAAATTCTTGACCAGGGTCATTGCTGTTGGCAACCAGTTGATACCCAAGTTGATTAAGATAGTCGTTGACTTCAGCATCATCGAGATAATCTTTATCGGAGCGGATTTCAAACATGCTTTGTTCACCGATTTTTCGCTCCTGTTGAGGCGTCATGGCTTCCTGCGACGCGTCGCCCAGATCGGGCAGACCTTCAGCGCGGCACAGCAGTGACCATGTAAAGAGCACGATGTACAGAAATTTTTTCATGACAATATGATACCTGCATTGCTTGGTGGTTCCCAAGTCACGGGTTGAGTATTTCAGCGTGGAATTTGGGAAGAAACCGGTGTTTACTGGTTGGCAAGGTATAATCGCGGGCGGGCCATCAGGAAATTTAATGTACTTTTGGGCAAAATGAAATGAGTTGTTACCATGCAAATCAGGCTTAAGGAATTATCCGGGATAATAAACAGCAGCGCATTGGTTGTATAACGATTGTGCGAGCTTGAAAAATTATGATAAGTATTAAAAATCAAAGTGGTATGGATATTAATAGGTCAAAAATGCAGGTTCAAACAGCCGGGGATCTTGGGTATGATGCGAATTTATCGTTAGTTTCGAAGTTTTACAGAGTGATTAAATTAGTAAGTAGCTCTGCGAATTTGGCACAGGCAAGCTTGTCACAGTGGGATGAATACAATGGAATTTGATGTTGAATTGGATGCGCGCCAGTTAAGTTGCCCTTTGCCTATTTTGCGCACCAAAAAAATGTTGTCGCAGATGCAAGCCGGGCAGGTGCTGAAAGTGGTTGCCACAGATAAAAAATCACCGGATGACTTTGTCGATTTTTGCAAACAAACCGGGAATGATTTGCTGTCTGTGACACAGCAGGGGGATGAGTTCGTATTTTTCTTGCGTCGGCGACAAACTTGAGATTGAGCCAAGCCAGTTTGTTCGTGGCGAGATTACCCGGGAAATACAGAGAATCAACTGATTGAAATCTGACAGGCTCGGCTCGAATGGGGGAGCCTGTCCGGGATTGCTTTAACCAAGTTTGTCGAGTTGTGCCTGCAACTGGATCAGCGTCGTGGAAAAATCATCCATACGTTTTCGCTCCTGATCTACCACTTGCGGCGGGGCACGCAAAATGAAATTGTCGTTGCCCAATTTTGCTTGGGCTTTGGTGATTTCATTAGTGAGGCGGGCAATTTCTTTGTTCAGGCGCTCACGCTCTGCGGCCACGTCAATTTCTATCTCCAGCATTAACTTGAAGTTACCGACGATCGCGACGGGCGCATCGGTATTAGGCAATGCAGCCAGCAGACTAACGCCGCTTAATTTACCCAGTGCTTGCAGGTAGGGCGCGAAGCTTTGCAGGATGGCTGCATCGCCACTGGCAATCAGCGGTACTTTTTCCGCTGGGGATAAATTCATTTCGCTACGCAGTTTGCGGCAGGCAGTGACCATTTCCTGCAACAGGCCGATTTGTTGCAGGAAATTTTGGTCAATGAGTTTTGGATTGGCCTGTGGGTAGGGTTGCAGCATGATGCTGTCGCCCTGTTTGCCGGCCAGCGGTGCAACTTTTTGCCATAGCTCTTCGGTGATAAAAGGGATGATGGGGTGCGCCAGACGCAGGATGGTTTCCAGTACCCGAATCAAGGTGCGCCGTGTGGCGCGTTGCCGGGCGGCGCGTACGGATTCTTCTTCTGCCGAGGCCGGGTTGCCGGATTGGGGGGCGAGTTGTACTTTGGCTAATTCCAGATACCAATCACAATAGGTGTCCCATACCAGCTCATGCAGCGTGCGCGTTGCCATGTCGAAACGATAATGGTCGAAGTGATCCGCCATTTCAGTTTCCGCCTGTTGCAAACGACCAATCATCCATTTGTCTGCCGCACTGAATTTAACCGGCAACGATTCGTCCAGCCCGGTATCCTGGCCTTCGCAATTCATTAGCACGAAGCGCGTGGCATTCCATAATTTATTGCAGAAATTGCGATAACCTTCGCAGCGTTGCAGATCGAATTTGATGTCGCGTCCATGGGAAGCAAGGCTAGCGAAGGTGAAGCGCATTGCATCCGTACCAAAGGCCGGAATGCCGCCCGGGAAATGCTTGCGAGTTTGTTTTTCAATACTTTCCGCCTGTTTGGGATTCATCAGATTTTTTGTGCGCTTGGCAACCAAATCTTCCAGCGAAATGCCGTCAATGAGATCCAGCGGGTCCAGCACATTCCCTTTGGATTTGCTCATTTTTTGTCCCTCGGCGTCGCGGATCAACCCATGAACATACACTTCGCGGAATGGCACCTTGCCGGTGAAGTGCAGCGACATCATGACCATGCGCGCTACCCAGAAAAAGATGATGTCAAATCCGGTAACCAGCACCGAGGTCGGCAGGAAAGTTTTAAGCTCTTTGGTTTCGTGCGGCCAGCCCAAGGTTGAGAACGGCCACAATGCGGAGGAGAACCAAGTGTCGAGCACATCTTCATCCTGACGCAGCTTTACGTTGCCTGCCTGTTTGCGGGCGTCTTCTTCGTTGCGAGCAACAAATACATTGCCTTGTTCGTCATGCCACGCCGGGATGCGATGTCCCCACCATAATTGGCGTGAGATGCACCAGTCCTGAATGTTGGTTAGCCATTGGTTGTAAGTATTGGCCCAGTTTTCCGGTACGAATTTAATTTCGCCATCCGTCACCGCTTGCAGTCCGCGTTGTGCCAACCTTTCCATTTTTACGAACCATTGGTCGGTGAGCATTGGTTCAATGACCGTATGGGTGCGGTCTCCGCGCGGCACCATCAGTTTGTGCGGTTTGGTGTCAACAAGCAGATTTTGTGCAAAGAGATCGGCAAGGATTTGCTTGCGCGCATCGAAACGATCCAGCCCCTGATAGACGATGGGTGCATGTTCGTTGATTTTTGCATCAAGTGTAAAAATATTGACCGGCGTAAGGTTGTGGCGCTGTCCCACTGCGTAGTCGTTAAAATCGTGCGCGGGTGTTATTTTTACGCAGCCGGTGCCAAAAGCCGGATCAACATACTCGTCGGCGATGATGGGAATGGTGCGATTGCAGAGCGGCAGTTTTAGCCGTTTGCCGATCAGGTGTTTGTAGCGTGTATCTTCAGGATGCACCGCCACGGCAACGTCACCAAGCAGCGTTTCAGGACGTGTGGTGGCAACGATTAACGCACCGACACCGGCTTCCAGCGGGTAAGCGATGTGCCACATGAAACCGTCTTCTTCCTGCGAGATGACTTCCAGATCGGACACCGCAGTACCCAGTACCGGATCCCAATTCACTAAACGCTTGCCGCGATAAATTAAACCTTGCTCATAAAGTTTGACGAATACTTCAGTGACGGCCTCGGACAGACCTTCATCCATGGTGAAACGTTCCCGTGACCAATCACACGAGGCACCGAGGCGGCGCATTTGGTGTGTGATGGTGGAGCCGGATTCTTCCTTCCATTCCCACACGCGTTCAATGAATTTTTCGCGGCCAAGATCATGGCGTTTGATATTTTGCGCATCCAGTTGGCGTTCAACCACAATTTGTGTGGCAATCCCGGCATGGTCAGTGCCGGGTTGCCATAGAGTATTGTCCCCGCGCATGCGGTGATAGCGGGTGAGCGTGTCCATCAATGTGTCCTGGAAGGCATGCCCCATGTGCAGGGTGCCGGTCACATTGGGCGGCGGCAGCATAATGGCATAGGCGGGTTTGTTGCTCTCTAATTTTGCCTGGAAATAACCGGCGCTTTCCCATACGGGATACCAGCGCGCTTCAATAGTTTGGGGGTCAAAGCTTTTTGTGAGTTCCATGTTGGTTGTGTCTGGATTAGTTCTGTCGGATGCAGGAATAAGGGGCGTAATTATAGCGGATGGGGATGGTGCGGGCGGCGTGGAAATACGTGCCCGAATTAATTCAGGTAGATTCAATTGGGTTTGATTCCATGCTTCTTGCCATAACGTATCAAACTGAGATGTCAGTTTTGCGCGTAGCAGCGTCTCCAGTTGCGGCGCGATCTGTGCCGCGAGATGACGGTATTGGTCATCGGATAGGTTGGCGAACGCATTGGTTTCCGGCACGACTATCGAAGATTTTTTAGTTACAGCTTCGGGCACGGGTTCAGGTGCAACTTCGGATACAGCCTCAGGTACAGCCTCAGATTCGGACTCGCTTACAACTTCGCCCACAGCCTCAAGTATGGTTTCTGTGACGACTTCGGTTAGCGTGGGAATTTCCAATGGGTCGGCATCGACAATATCTGTCAGTACAGGAAGATCGTTTATATTTAACCGGTCGGACGAATGGCTCATGGGGGTCAATAAAATTTGCTGTAAATTTTTGAGGGTTGTGGGTGATGGATGTGTTCGGATCGGTTTTTGGGAGGGATCTTTTAGTTTTTATTCGATGTGCTTGTTTAGTTTGGTGTGGTACATTTCATAACCGCGGTCTCGATAATAACTGAAGCGCTTGCGACCCAAGCGTATATCCTCTGCGTCCTGACTAACGATTTCAAAGACACGTTCAAAACGGCTAAAAAAGGGTAAGCATTCGGTGTGCAGGGTGATTAATACTTCATGGTGCGGAAAATTTTCACCATGATGAGCGACCACAATCGGTATCCCGGTGGCAGCAGGTTCATTGTTGTGGCAATGCGGCATAAAAGATGTAACGGGATGCTGCCACAACAATGTGTCTAATATTTTCGCGATAGCTTCATCCGGGGTGTGCAGCAACACCCGCTGTCCGCTTTGCATAGCCTCATGGCATAAGCGGCAAGCAGTGCGTAGTTTGTCGTCCACGCCGGTGTAAAAGTCTATCTTGGTCATTTTTTACCCGGGGTACTTAGTGAGTTTGTGAATCCAACTAATTATTCCTCTGGGCGCAATTGATCAAGTATTGTGCCAGTAGCGGTACCGGACGGCCAGTTGCACCTTTTTCTTTGCCGGATTTCCATGCGGTACCGGCAATATCCAGATGCGCCCAGCGATAATTTTTGGTAAATCGCGACAGAAAGCAGGCGGCAGTGATGCTGCCACCTGCGCGTCCGCCGATATTCTGGATGTCGGCGAAGTTGCTATCCAGTTGCGGTTGGTATTCATCCCATAAAGGCATGTGCCAAGCGCGGTCATACGTCTGTTCGCCGGCAGCCAACAGCTCTTGAGCCAGACTATCCTGATTGCTGTATAGCCCGCTGGCAACATGGCCCAGTGCGATGACGCAGGCACCGGTAAGGGTGGCTATATCAATTACCGTGGCGGGTTCAAATTTTGCAGCATACGTGAGCGCATCACACAGGATGAGGCGACCTTCCGCATCAGTATTCAGAATTTCAATGGTCTGCCCGGACATGCTGGTGACGATGTCGCCCGGCTTGGTGGCGGAACCGCCAGGCATGTTTTCGCAGGTGGGGATAATGCCGACCACGTTTAGTTTGAGTCCAATTTCGGCAATGGCTTGCAACGTGCCCAGCACGCTGGCTGCGCCGCACATGTCGTATTTCATCTCGTCCATTTCGGCACCGGGTTTGAGCGAAATGCCGCCCGTGTCAAAAGTAATACCTTTGCCAACCAGCACGATGGGTTTTTGCTTTTTGTCGGCACCGCGGTATTCCAAGGTGATCAATTTGGCAGGTTCATCACTGCCCCGGGTAACAGACAATAGTGATCCCATGCCAAGTTTTTGCATGTCCTTCTCTTCCAGAACGGTCACTTTCAGCGATTTGTGTGCTTTGGAAAGAGACACCGCTTGTTGTGCCAGATAACCGGGCGTGCATATATTGGACGGCAGGTTACCCAAAGTTTTTGCCAGTTTCATTCCTTGCCCGATGGCTTCGGCTTGAGAGAGTGCGGCAACCTGTTGGGCGGTCGATTTACCCGACATCAAACCAAATTGAATTTTGCATAAGGCCTTTTTATTTTTTTCCGCTTTGCTTTTGAGTTGATCGGAACGATAAGTTGTGTCGAATGCGGCAATCACTGCCTGACTGATGCACCAGGCACTATCGCGATCTGTCACAGGTAATTCAGCCAAGTAGAGCACTGCATTTTTGGCGCCGGTGGCAAATAGTGCGCGCATTGCGGCACGAATACTGTCAAGATATTGGCGTGTGGAGAATTCATCACGTTTGCCCAACCCGACTAGAAGTACCCGTTCGCTGGGAATGTCGGATACGTTATGCAGTAAGAGCGTAGTGGCGAGTTTGCCACTTATGTCGCCGCGTGAAATGATGCCGCTGAGCGCGTTGGCAGCAGCTTTGTCCAGTATTTGTGCCGCGTCAGATAGTTTTCCACCCTCAAATATCCCCACTACCACGCAATCGCTACGCTGTTTTTCCGGGCTGCCCAGTTTTATGCTAAATTCCATCCGTATCTCCTCAACGATTTTTGTTCTATAAAAAATGTCGGATTATCCGCAAATTCCAAAGAAAAAGCCAAAGTCGCCATACTTCAAATTGTTGCGGGGTACGATTTTTCACAGAGAGCTAGTGAGAGAGTCCGCCAGCATGGGGCTGCTAGTATTTGCTATCTTACTCGGAATTGTTGTATTCACTCAGCTGGTACGTCTGCTGGGACAATCCGTTAGCGGATCCCTGGCGGTGGATGGTGTGCTGGTGTTGTTGGGTTTTAGTGCTTTGAATTATATGCCGGCGCTGCTTTCACTAAGACCCAA
>JBIIMQ010000194.1:0-2800 GCA_044337935.1 Candidatus Nitrotoga sp. | reverse complement strand
GCGTTTATCCTCATTAACAGAAGTCTCGATAGCAAAAATAGTTTCCGCATTTGCAGCAACCGAGTTATTGATCGGTGCGGTAACATTGCCACTAGCATCTCGTGATTCTGCAAGCCAAAGCGGTGTTGTGCTCTTGGGTGAGGTCCCCATTAATGTCGTCGCTTTGAAAGAGATACTCGCGCTGTCCACCGTTGCTGTGGACACAGGCAGCTTCCAACTGACACTCAATCCTTTCGCCAGCTTCATGGCAGTCCATGTATCGCTCGCAACGATCGCCACTGCATTAATAGTGTCTTTGACAATCGCCCCACGGTTATCCAATGCCTTGCACGGCACCAGGGCAAGCGCTCCTGAAGGCTTGGTAGGTGCAGTACCCAACGTACCACCGATAGTGGGACAGTGTTTGATCGCGGCATAAACCATACCCGGAAGCGTAACGTCAATTCCAAATTTGGCGCTCCCGTTCACCTTCAGTGGGATATCAGGTCGCGGAAGAGACTGCCCGATAATCTGAAATGCATTTATCGGCGTTAAATAAGTATTCGGGTCAATTTTTGAGAAATCAACAGAAGCAAGCGCTGTCTCCACCAGCTGTCCATAAATCCACTGACTGGAGACATCACCATTCCAATAATTAACGACGCCCTTGGAAACGCTATAGTGACTTCGCTCGGTATCACCTTGGCGATCCATGGCCTGCTTCACCAGCACTTCACGTGCCTGCGCACCCGCGATTCGAAGAGGATACCAACGACGGGAAATACCGCTGCTGCCCCCGGTTCCATACCAAAAAGTGGTTGAAGCCAGTGCTTTAGATGTCGGCACAATATAATTAAACTTGGCTGATGCAGAAGTTGTAGGAAGCTCACTGGTATCCGGACGTCTGATATCGATTTGATCCCAGCCAACCTTAAGTTCTTCAGCCAACAACTGCGCCAATCCGGTCATGGTGCCCTGTCCCATTTCGCAACTTCCGAACAACAATTCAACTGCACCGGATGTGCTGATTTTAATCCAGGCATTCACATCCTGAATCGTCTGTCCTATCAGCGGATCATCAAGAATTGCGGCCTCTGCTTCCGACAATCCCCATCTTAATCCGGTTGTTGGCAGCCTAAAACCGATAAACAATCCTCCTAATCCACCTGCCATACTTATCAGAAATTTTCGGCGTGAAGATTGAATTTGATCATTTTCCTCAACGGCCATTATTTGCGCTTCAGTATTCATCATATGCTCCAATAAGTAAGTTTAAAGTTGGACAGTGGCATCCGTGATAGCTTCACGAATGCGCTGATAGGTGCCGCATACGCATATATTTTGAATTTCGGGAAGGATCTCCTTGCCGTGATGACCGGCTTTTACCGCTCCTGTCACAGCCATGATCATGCCGCACTGGCAATATCCGCATTGGGGAACCTGATGATCAATCCAGACTTTCTTGACTTTCTCGAGATCCGGATCATTAAGCCCCATTTCCAGTGCTTCAATGGTCAGAATATTTTTACCTGCCGCAGAAGAAACGTTATAAACACAAGCATGTTCAGGCTGGCCATTAATCAGAACAGTGCAGGCAAAACATTTCTCGATACCGCAGCCGTATTTCGTTCCCGTCAACCCGAGAATGTCTCGCAGAACCCACAGCAAGGGCATATTCCCATCCGCGACCGTGACCGTCTTGGAAACGTTATTAACTTTAAATGTATATGAAGCCATCGATCATTCTCCTAAAAAATTGGTGATAAAAAATATGCAGGTACTTACTTTTAATCTGCAGCGCCAAAGAATGACTAAGTCAATTTGTTTCAGAAAAAGGAGAGAATATTGCCCGCATCATGGCTTCAATCAGCACATTTCAATTGATTGAACCGACATACCGATACTGATGAAATAATTCACGCCTTACACGGACCTTCCCTGAATCTGCACATTAAATTCAAACAACCCATTTGCCGATTTCACCGAAATCGCCAGCACAGGTGGACACCTATAATCCATCGGATTAGGCTCTTCGTCGTCGGTGGATTTCAGGCAACAACTTGTTTTTATTCAGCGCAGAAAAAGCGGAAATAACCAGAGATAAAGCAAGTAAGACAGCCAACGTGGCTGAGACAAGAAATATTACGTTCACAGAACCTCCTGATAGAATTTTTAATATTCATCGCAAGGCCGTTTACCGGCAACCCCGCTATCTTGGGCTTATGAGCCAAGACCGGAAGCTTTGCGTCCCCATCTCGCGATGGGTTTGCCCCTTTCGTCATTTAATATATCGATAATATTTTTGTAAACTTTAGGGTGTAAATTAAAAAAACATCAAAAAGTTTTCAGAGCTACATTCCCAAACAATAAACACAGAATGGTTACCCAGGTTATCCAAGGATCAATTAAATAAATCAAAGAGCAAAAGTAATGCAACCTGTTACATTCCGTTTGTTGCAAAATACATGCCATATAAAATTAAATTGATATAAAACAACATGTTGTGCTGTTATATAGTGTGTTGCATGTGAATGGTTCGTTATAAAAATAATCAAGCATGTCGTTTTTTACAGACAGCATTACCCTATATTTTCTTAACGAATTGAATTGGCTAGTTAATTTTTGTCGCCAAAGTGGCGCGATCACTTACACGTCAGAACCAATGAGGTTGCGAACGCATACCGATGCAAATTTTAGTTAACAGAAAGGAGAGATGGCACAATAAAAGTGCCACATTGGAAAGATGAACTGAACTGACATTCGTTTCGATTAAATCGGGTAACTGTCAGATAATGTCGCGACTACTACATCTTAATGGTGT
>JBIIMQ010000067.1:0-9691 GCA_044337935.1 Candidatus Nitrotoga sp. | reverse complement strand
ACGGTTTTAGCGGCCAGATTTGCCAATTCATCCTCAGATGGAGCTCTCACCCTGAGCATAATCTCCGCCTGAGCATAGACCTCAGTAGCACTCACCAAAGTAGCACCTGCCGCCTGATAGTCGGCATCGGGAATACTTGCTCCCGCTCCGGCACCCTGCTGCACCATTACCGCATGGCCAGCTGCCAGCATTTTTTTTACCGTTTCCGGCGTCGCCGCGACACGTGTTTCACCTGCGCGCGTTTCCGTAGGAATACCTATACGCATGAAACATCTCCCATTTAAAAATTGCCCGAATATCCCGGGCAGAAGTAACTATTCAAGTCTCGCCAATATAATTCCGGTTCCTATTGAACATAGCCCGACCCGAGCCCAACTTTTTCAATCAGGTTGAATTACCCAAGCGATTCTCGATTTTATATTGCTTTTTCAACGCATAAACCCGCAATTGGGTAATTTTATCATCAAGCTGTACCCGCCAACGTATCATCTCACTCGAGACAATGTGCGATCCATTGCGCGGTCAGTTTTTCCTGCACGGTATTTTGTTTAAGACGTGCGTTCAAACCGGGGAAACTGACGCAATCCAAGTGCTGATCCTGATTAAAGCAGGAAAATACATAGGTCTTTTCCCCGGTCACGGCATCAACATGTTCCTGAATGCACTGACCGCAAATTTCTTTCATCATGCATTGCATTGGCGAGTTGATGGAACCAAAAGCGTGGTGATCCGGTTTCATATAGGGTTTCAGCTCGCCATGCCGGGCTGCGGCAACGGCAGCCATCATTCTGTCCGAGCCAATCGCTATAATGCGATCAACCTGATTCACCGCAATATCCGGCTGCCCCAACTCACCGCTGGCATAGGCTTTAATGGCCTGCACGATATTGCCCACATAAGTCCGGTCCTGGGGACGCCCCGGTACAAACCCGGGCGCTTCATCGCTGCACCAAATCACCACATCCGCAGCCATTTCGATGTCTTCCACCTTGTAACGGTCTACCATTTTTTTGTAACCGGCAAAATATAAAACCTTGGAACCCACGCTACGGAACGCCTTGCCGATAGAGAACAACACCGCATTCCCCAACCCTCCACCGGCCAGCAATACAACCTCTCCCGGGGCAATTTCAGTAGGCGTACCGGTTGGCCCCATCAGCACGACGGATTCCGGGTTTCAATTTGGCACATAACTGCGACGAACCGCCCATTTCCAGCACAATAGTTGAGAGCAAACCTTGCTCGGCATCAACCCAGGCACCGGTCAGAGCCAAGCCCTCCATAACCATACGTGTACCATCAACTTGCGCTGCATGGGTCTCGTAGTTCTGCAAACGATAAAATTGCCCCGGCTGAAAGCTGCGTGCCGCAGCCGGCGCTTTAACTACCACCTCTACGATATTGGGCGTCAGTCGCACCACTTTATGAATAGTGGCGCGCAAATCATTGTCCAACCGTGCCAGAAACGCCTGATTATTCTCTTGGGATGCAGCGGCAACCTGTGACAACACCCTGCTCAGCACCGGATAACCCTGCTTTGCACTACCCATGGCCTTGACCACATTACCTGAATAAGACGGATGCAGATCGCCAAAAAAGCTGACAAAGCGGCCATCGCGATACCGGTATTGCAGCACATGCGCCTTGGCGGGTTTGGCATTACTCCGTTCCGGCCTGACCGGCTCTCCCTGCTCATCACAGGCTTGGAAATATCGCCCATCCAGCTTGAACTGCTCCGGAAATTCACGCGCCAGCACTGTGTTTGGTTGAGTACCCGCAGCCACAAAAATAGTACGCGCCGGCAAATGTATTTCTCCGGCTTTCTGCCAAACTCCATCCGCATCCAATATTTGATTCATCACCACCATGGCGGTCGCATCACCATTCGCGTCAACTTCCACACGCACCGGGGTCAAGCCTTCGGCAAAATAAATTCCTTCTTCCAGTGCCTTCTCCACCTCCTCGTGATTGAGGGTATATGAAGGACTGTCGACCAAGCGTTTACGATAGGCCAACGTCACCCCACCCCACGATTTGATCAGCCGCAGAATATCGGGATTACGTCCTTCCGCCAAAGCCGCAGCCCGCTCCGCGCGTATAGCCCGGGCATGGCTCAAAAACTCGTCGCCGATCTCTGCTTCAGCCGCCGACCACATGCCACGCAATGTTGCCTCACCTTTTTCCGCCGCCAACATTTCATAACGGCACAAGAATTTTTCAACTTGCACCGGATAATAAGCAAGCGATTCGGTGGCGGTATCAATCGCGGTCAAACCACCGCCGATTACCACAACCGGCAAACGAACCTGCATATTGGCGATAGAATCAGGCTTGGCTGCCCCCGTCAGTTGCAACGCCATCAGGAAATCCGATGCGGTGCGAACGCCGCATGCCATACCGTTTGGTATATCAAGCAATGTCGGACGACCGGCACCGGCAGCCAGCGCAATATGATCGAAACCCAACTCAAAAGCACTTTCGGCAGTCATGGTTCCGCCGAAACGCACCCCGCCAAACAACGCAAACTGTGCCCGCCGTTCCAACAACAGACGAATGACCTTCAGAAAATTTTTATCCCATCGAACCGTAATCCCATACTCGGCCACCCCGCCAAAACCGGCCATAATTCTGTTATCCAATGGCTCCTTCAATATGCTTGCGTCATAGATCGGACTAAATGCCACCCGATTGCCACTCGCATCCACACCGGATAAATCACCCGGCAACGGCTCAATTTTCAGGCCGTCAATACCGGCAACAGTGTGGCCGTCATTCATCAAATGGTGCGCCAGCGTAAAACCGGCAGGCCCCATGCCAACCACAAGCACACGCTTGCCAGTGGCAGCACGCGGATAAGGCCGACGAATATTAAGCGGATTCCACCGGGTGAGCAGACTGTAAATTTCAAAGCCCCATGGCAGTTCCAGAACATCCTTCAATGATCGTGTCTCGGACTGGGGAATATTGACCGGTTCCTGCTTCTGATAAATACAGGATTTCATGCAGTCATTACAAATCCGGTGACCGGTCGCGGCACACATCGGATTGTCTACCGTAATAACCGCCAACGCACCCAATGCCAAGCCAGAAGCTTTAACTTTGTGGAACTCGGAGATTTTCTCGTCCACCGGGCAACCTGCCAGAGGGATACCGAAGGCACTTTTCTTGTATGGCGGCGGAGCACCATCCGTTCCCGCTTTTTCCCGCATACCGACCGAGCAGGAATCCTTCCCTTGTTCATGGCACCAAATGCAGTAATTCGCTTCACTCAAGGCACCGGCCAAATTCGTCCCTTTATCAGTCAGGGCAAACCCTTCGCGCTGACGCAGGTGGCTATCCGCAAGACGATGTGCGGTATACGAAACATTTTCAACCGGAATGATCGGTACCAGACGCTGCAAATCGAGCTTGGCAGGAATCCTGAACAACACCCCCATCCCATGACGCTTTTTCCCCCCGGCAGTATGCACAGCCCACGCCGCATACCGCATGGCGACATCAATTCGATCCACATTTTCCGCTTCGGCATCAAGCCAACCGTTAACTTTGCGGGCAAACAGCAATTCATTCATTTCACCGCTGGCATCGCCAAAAGCCTGCAACAATGTTGCCGCAAGTGCATCACCGTCAAAAGTCGCCGCTTCGGCAGCCTTATACTTCTGCGCTGCCTTACGCTGCACAAAAATACGTTTGCAGTGAAACACCGGCGCCAGCTCATTATGTCTCTCTGCCAACGCTCTAACCGAAGTTTGAATATTGAATAGCCGTCCCAGAAAATCTTCCAGATGCGGGGCCAGATCAATAATGAGCTGCGATTCTTCCAGATGCGACATTTGATCCGGCGCTTTACGCGCCGCCGCCAGCCTTTCCGCCAGCACCGGATCGCTTTCTACCAGTTCGGCCAGAAAACGAGAGTCGACGCGGAACAATCCATCGTTGTCATAGAGATCTTCAAATTTCATTCCGAACCCCGGCTCTAAAACCGGCTGAGGAACAACTCCAGTATCAGCACCCGCAGTACGTTGCTGAGAATTTAAGCTTTCCATGTAGTGCAAACTCCTAAATTTGTCATGCGCTGTGAATTTAAAACCGGGATATCCCATACCGGGCTTGCGTTCGCCACGGTATGAATCAGACATGAGTTTTACGTTCCAACCGCTGAATATATTAAAAAACCCGGCTTTACCGGGTAATAATATTTTTCCTAACTTGTAATTATACGATTTTATCTCCGCCACCGCACTGCCCTAGCGTGAAAAAGTTATAATTCGGCACCTGCAACCCGAATCACGTTGTTATGCCTTCCATACAACTCTTACCTGATCTACTCATCAACCAGATTGCTGCCGGCGAAGTTATCGAGCGTCCTGCTGCCGCGCTTAAAGAAATGCTGGAAAACAGCCTGGATGCGGGAGCCACCGAAATAGTCGTGCAACTGGAAGGCGGCGGCGTAAAGTTGCTGCGTGTACGTGACAATGGCGGCGGTATCGCACCGGAAGAATTACCCTTTGCCCTGATGCGCCACGCGACCAGCAAAATTGCCTCTCTCGCCGACCTGCAACGCGTTGCCAGTATGGGCTTTCGCGGCGAAGCTTTGGCCAGCATGGCGGCAGTGGCACAGGTAACGCTTACCAGCCGCAAAGCAGATAGTCCGCATGCGTGGCAAATTCAATCCGTGGATGGCACACAAAGCGAGATTATTCCTGCGGCACACGCTCCAGGCACCAGCGTGGAAATTCGCGAACTGTATTTCAACACCCCGGCACGGCGTAAATTTCTCAAGTCAGAAGCCACCGAACTCGCGTATTGCGAAGAAACCTTCAAGCGCATCGCGCTGTCCCGTCCGGATGTCGCCTTCAGCCTGCAGCACCACAACCGCATGATGTGGCAACTTCCCGCGCTACCACACTCGGGCGACGCAACGCTTACCTCAACTCCCCAAATTTCCGAAGAAAACCAGGGAAATAATTCAGAGGCATTACCCAAACGCATCGAAGCCATCTTGAATAAAGAATTTGCGCAAAGTGCAGTGCCCGTTTCACGCAAGGCAGCCGGATTGCATTTATACGGCCTGGCTTCCCTACCCGCCTATTCGAAAGCATCACGCGATGCCCAATATTTTTTTGTAAATGGGCGCTTTATCCGCGACAAAATAATTGCCCACTCTATCCGGCAAGCCTATCAGGATATCCTTCATCACCAGCGCCATCCCGCCTTTGTGCTGTTTCTCGATATGCCGCCGGAATTGGTGGACGTAAATGTACATCCGGCCAAAAGCGAAGTTCGCTTTCGCGAGAGCCAAGCCATTCATCAATTCGTATTCCATACCCTGCAACAAGTGCTGAGCACACCCGTGGCGCTGACTGAAAATGCACCCGACCTGACGAATCAACCGGCCCGGATTCCATCCGTGCAACACACGATACCAACACAGCAACCCATACAACAACCGATGCGGTTACACATGGCTTCACAGCCACTGGCTTTTTATGATGCGCTTTTCGGTAAAAAAGAAAATGGGGCGGAATCAGAAGAAAAATTCACCCCCGCCCCTGCCTCATCCACACTGCCTCACCCCCCATCTGCTCCGGCAGAAAATGGAATCCCGCCGCTCGGCTTTGCCCTAGCACAGCTTGCCGGTATTTACATACTGGCGCAAAACGAACATGGATTGGTGGTAGTGGACATGCACGCGGCTCACGAGCGCATCGTGTATGAAAGACTTAAAACGGCATTTGACCGGCAACAAATTCCTATGCAGCCGCTACTCATCCCGGTGAGCTTTGCCGCCGAAGCACTGGACATTTCCACCGCCGAAGAAGAACAGGCAACCATGGCGCAACTCGGCTTTGATATCGCTCCATTATCACCAACAACATTGGCCGTGCGGGCTATGCCTGCCATGCTTAAACAGACTCACGCCGAGGCGGCCGCGCGTGATGTATTATACGAAATACGAGAATATGGCGCCACCCGGGTACTGACTGAACGACGGAATGAATTATTGTCAACACTGGCCTGCCATTCTGCCGTGCGCGCCAATCAAATTCTGACTGTACCCGAGATGAATAATATTCTGCGTGAGATGGAACGCACAGAGCGCTCCGGCCAGTGCAATCATGGCCGTCCAACATGGTTTCAAATGAGTATTGCTGAACTGGATGCCCTGTTCATGCGGGGAAAATGAACACGCTGCCCCCCGCTCTATTTCTGATGGGCCCGACTGCCAGCGGCAAAACCCAGGTGGCGGTTGAACTGGCACAGCAGCTACCGGTAGAAATCATCAGTGTTGATTCCGCGCTGGTGTATCGGGGTATGAATATAGGCACTGCCAAACCCGAGGCTACCATCCTCGCTCACGCGCCGCACCACCTGATTGATGTCATTGATCCGACCGATGCCTATTCGGCCGCCGCTTTTCGCCATGACGCATTGCGCCTGATGAATGATATTACCCGGCGCGGACGCATCCCTTTGCTGGCGGGCGGTACCATGCTGTATTTCCGCGCCTTGCACGTTGGTCTGAATGAATTACCGCAGGCCGACCCGAAAATGCGTGCCGCTTTGAACGAACAAGCCGCACAGCTTGGCTGGCCGGCGCTTCATGTCCAATTAGCTCAAGTTGATCCGGAAACGGCCTCTCTACTCAAGCCTAATGATGCGCAACGCATCCAACGTGCACTGGAAATTTATCAACTTTCCGGCCAGCCGATGTCCGCGCTACTCAAACAGCAAAATAAACATCCACTGCCTTATGCTGCCGTGCAGATCGCACTCATTCCAAGTGACCGCAGCAAATTGCATGCGCGTATCGCCACACGATTTGCAGCCATGCTTAAATTGGGTTTGGTGGACGAATTACGCACTCTAAAAGAAAAATATGCATTACATCCCGACCTGCCCTCCATGCGCTGCGTGGGCTATCGCCAGGCATGGCAATTCCTTGCCGGAGAAATAACCGAAACGGAATTATCTGACAAAGGCATCGCGGCCACACGCCAACTGGCCAAACGTCAGCTTACCTGGCTGCGCAGCATGCCGGAAATCATCGAATTCGACTGTTTATCCCACGATCTCACACAACAAGTACTTGCCACCGTGCGTCAACAGCTCAATCTGTCCTGAACGAAACTGGTTCAAGACAAATCCCCGGAGACGTGACCACTTGGAGCTTACACACACCATTCTTGATCTACCTCCGGCATCAAGTTAAGGTAACATGTGCGGCATAACCCAATGAATATTATCTCCCCGGCTTCCTGAATTACACATGAACTCCTCGGAATTTCAGAAAAAAACATTCCTGCTCTTGTTAGCGGCAATTTCTATTGCATTCTGCTGGATCATCTGGCCATTTTTCGATTCAATTTTTTGGGGAACAGTCCTGGCCATATTATTTACTCCCCTCAATCGTCGTCTTCTCGTGCTTACAAGCGGCAGACAAAATTTGGCCGCGCTCACCACAGTAATGATTTGTTTGGTGATCGTTATTTTGCCGCTAACATTTATTTCTACCTCACTCGTACAAGAAGGTATCGGCTTTTACCAAAAACTCCAATCGGGAGAGCTGCATCTCATCGCCAATATTCAACAAGTCATCAACGCACTGCCTCACTGGACGATCGATCTGCTGGATCGTCTCGGCTTGGGCAACATTTCAGCATTGCAGGAAAAATTGTCTGGCAACCTGATGGCAGGCAGCAAGCTCGTTGCAACCCAGGCAATTACCTTCGGCTACAATACCTTTGATTTCATCATTGGCTTTGGCATCATGCTGTACTTATTGTTCTTCCTGCTACGTGAAGGCACCGCTTTGTCCGCGCGAATCAAACAAGCCATTCCGCTAGACGAAGAACATAAACAATATTTGTTCAATAAATTCATCACAGTCCTTCATGCCGCAGTGAAAGGCAATATTGCTGTAGCCGCAGTACAAGGCGCATTGGGAGGAGTCATTTTCTGGGTTCTGGATATTCAAGGACCTTTATTCTGGGGCGTCCTGATGGCATTTCTTTCATTATTGCCCGCAATTGGTGCCGCATTAATATGGGCACCGGTCGCACTTTATTTTCTCGTTACGGGTGATATCGGGAGCGGCATAATCCTGAGCGCGTTTGGTGTGCTGGTTATTGGGCTGGTAGACAATATTCTTCGCCCCATACTCGTCGGCAAAGATACGCACATGCCGGATTACGTGGTACTTATTTCAACACTGGGCGGCATGGCGCTTTTTGGTTTAAGCGGTTTCATCATCGGCCCCGTAATAGCCGCGATGTTCATTGCCGTATGGGATCTTTTTGTCACATCGAAAGAAGCAGATAACGAATTGACGTTATAACTATATAATTTCCCTTTGAGTATCGGTAAATAGCGGAGTTTTTATGAAGTGGGTAGTCGTTTCGATTTATTTGATATCAATTTTTACCGTACATTTTCGGGGTAAGGTACGGCTTCCTCTGTTCCGTCAATTATTCGACCACTCGTCCATCGTGGCACCGATGAACGTGTTCATGTACCTGTTTTCAGGAGTCCCTTACACTGCCTATTTTCCCGTCAAAACCTTCCCCGGCTTGGAATTACTGGAAGAAAATTGGGAAGTCATCAAAGCCGAAGCCCTTAACCTGCAAGCTTTGGACAAGATCAAATCCACGCAAAAAAACGATGATGCAGGTTTTAATTCTTTCTTTAAAAATGGATGGAAGCGTTTTTATCTGAAATGGTACGAAGCCAGTCATCCTTCAGCTGAGCAATACTGCCCCAAAACTGTAGAACTCTTGCGCGCCATTCCGTGCGTAAAAGCCGCCATGTTTGCAGAGCTGGGGCCGGGCGGAAAACTCAATGAGCATCGCGATCCTTTCGCGGGATCTCTGCGTTATCACCTTGGTTTAGTGACGCCCAATGATGATCGCTGCTTTATAGAAGTCGATGGTCAGCGTCATAGTTGGCGGGACGGGCAAGGTTTTGTCTTTGATGAAACTTATATTCATTGGGCCCAAAACGGATGCGACACCAATCGCATCATCCTGTTTTGCGATATTGAGCGCCCCATGCGCTACCGCTGGGCACAGGCCATAAACAAATGGCTGGGCAGAACCATCATGACCGCAGCCAGTTCACCCAATGAAACCGGCGATCAAACCGGTGGTATCAACAAACTGTTTCGTTTTGTTTGGCTCGCAGGCCAGTACCGTCGCAAACTGAAAGCATGGAATCGGTCTGTATATTACGTAACCAAAGGAGCATTAATTTTGGCCGTTGGAATCCTGATTATCTGGATATAGTTGTAGAAGACACGAGATAATTTTATCTGTTTATCTGGTTGGCTAGGACATCCCCCTGATGCGTATTCTGATCGGTTGGGCAATCTGTCACCCCACATTTTCAAACGGGGCAGCGCAGTAAAAACCTATCAATGTTTCCGATATTGCTTGACCGCCACGGAGAATATTGCAATGTTAGAACTAGCCCTAACTTTCTGCAGTTGTTAGGTGATCCTGTTAATTATCGAGTTGTGTTTACATGCTTCCATTGTAAGAAATCGGGCTTTTGTCTATCGCTATATCTTTGCGAATCTCATTCATAAGCGCCAAGGCAAGTGTCCTGATTACAATCCACTCGTACTTTTCTTTGCCTTGAGAAACCAAGATTATCTTCTCCATCAGCGCGTCTTGCGCGTCCATGACTGTCTGAG
>JBIIMQ010000193.1:0-2819 GCA_044337935.1 Candidatus Nitrotoga sp. | reverse complement strand
CCGTTGCGAGCAACCAACAGGATACTGTCTCCATCCAGCAATAATGTTTTATTGGAAGACAGCGCCAACAGCCAGGCATCGTGCCACAGGTGATACAGCATGCTGACTAGCACCAGCGCGGCCAGCGGTATCCGCGCCCATAACGGCAAAGTTATTGGAACCAGAGCCGCTAGCGCAATGCCATGCGATACAACTAATACGATCGTGAAATAAATGGAAGGTTGAAGATTAAATTGCCGTTGCATGGTGGCTTTCTGGCAATTTGAAATATCCGGGAGAAGGAGTCAGCGCCCGAAGTCTTTTTCAGGGGTGTGCTTTTTTGGATTGGGTTGCATTGCGGCGCCCGCTGGTCTTGCCATGTGGGGCTGCACCTATACCAGTGGCTGATTTTATACCGGTTCCGGGTTTTTTATTTCTATGCCCTGCAACCGTATTGTTATTGTCGAATTTTCCAGCTTTGCCTCCGGTTAATTCGGCGGCTTTTTCCGTGACAGGTTTCGCTTCCATGCCCACCCAGTCCAGAATTTGATTTACTTCCCCTGAGCCAAGCTCTGCCAGTGCGCCTCGCTTCAAGCGGGGCGGCAGATTAACGATGCCGAAACGCACACGTATTAAACGGCTAACGGGCAAACCCAATGCCTCAAAAGTACGCCGCACCACACGATTGCGACCTTCCTTCAGCATCAGGCGATACCAGTGGTTGTAGCCCTCCCCTCCTTCGTCGGTCAGCCTCTCGAACTTAATCGGGCCATCCTCCAAGGTGATTCCTTCCTTCACCATCTGCTTCATCTGTTCCTCGGTCATGCTGCCTTGTACGCGCACAGCGTATTCGCGTTCCACTTCAAATCGCGGGTGCATTAGGCGATTAGCCAGATCACCCGAGGTAGTGAAAATCAGCAGTCCGCTGGTATTGAAATCGAGCCGTCCGATGGCAATCCATTTCATGCCTCGTAATTTAGGTAATTTGTCGAAGACATTCGCACGCTTTTCCGGATCATCACGGCTGACAATCTCACCTTCCTGCTTGTGATACAACAGAACGCGCGGCAAATTAGTATTGCCAGCTTTAATATGAACGACGCGTTTATCGGCACGTATCACATCATCTTCGGTGACACGTGTTCCAAGCGTCGCAATTTCTCCGTTAACCGTTATGCGACCGGCGGAAATCCATTCTTCCATGGTACGACGCGACCCCAGACCGACCTGTGCCAAAACTTTTTGCAAACGAACGCCCTGCTGTTCGTCTTGATCTTGCTTTGTCTGCTCGTTCATCCAGTAATCTCCCGCCGTTCCAACACGGCTTGTGCCAACGTACCACTATCTACATATTCCAATTCACCCCCTACCGGCAACCCCCGTGCGATGCGCGAAACTTTGATGCCTTGGGCACATAGCAATGTCGTAATGTAGTGCGCCGTGGCATCGCCTTCCACGGTGAAATTAGTGGCGAGTATCACCTCACAGGTTTTTTCCTGCGCCCGTTTAACCAGCCGATCCAGGTGCAGCTCACGCGGACCGATACCGTCCAGCGGAGAGAGTCGTCCCATCAGCACAAAATACATGCCGCGGTAGCATTGCGCCTGTTCCATCATTAACAAGTCTGCCGGCATTTCCACTACACATAGCAGGCTGGTGTCACGCTTGGGTGAACGGCACAAGGCGCATATTTCTTCTTCGGAAAAATTGTTGCATTTGGCGCAATGATGGATACTTTCCAGAGCATGGTTAAGCGCCTTCGCCAACCGTAATGCGCCTGATTGATCGCGTTGTAGCAGGTGGTAAGCCATGCGCTGCGCAGATTTTGGCCCAACACCGGGCAAACAGCGCAAGGCAGCGATCATTTCTTCCAGACTGGAAGGCGTGTTCATTTAAACACCAAAAACACAAAGATGTTTAGAACGGTAAACTCAAGCCGGGCGGTAGATTCATACCCGCAGTAAAACCGCCCATTTTTTGCTGCGTCACGGCAGCGACTTGTTTCATTGCATCATTCATTGCCGCTACGATCAAATCTTCCAGCATTTCCTTGTCATCCGACAACAGGCTGTTATCCAGCATCACGCGGCGCACATCGTGCGCACAGGTCATGACCACCTTCACCATTCCGGAACCAGCCTGGCCTTCCACCTCGATTGTGGCGAGCTCTTCCTGCGCCTTCTTCATATTTTGCTGCATTTGCTGGGCTTGTTTCATCATCCCGGCCAGTCCGCCCTTCAACATGTGTACACCCTCCTTAATTTACTGTGTTGACTTAATGGTATCTTCAAGTATTTGTGCGCCCAATTGTGTTTGCGCCTCACGTATAAATGGGTCTTGAGTGATGGCCTCAACCGCCTGTTGCTGACGTGTCTGTTTTATCTGCTGCTCGACTGCAGCCGGAGTGGTGGCCACATTGCTCTCACCCGGCGTAACTATTAATCGCACTGGTTTGGCAAAATAATCCGAAAGCGCCGCCTGCAACTTTTCCTGTGCCATTTTGTTGGTCAACAAATGCTTGTGCTGAGGAGCCAATTTCAAAGTCATTTGTCCATCGGCATAATTTTCCAGCGTGCAATGCTTTGCCAATTCACGTGCCATACCCTGCACGTTAAGTTGCGCCAGCAATGTATTCCAATCCAGTGACGTGGTCGTGGGCGTCGTTGTGGGCGTGACTTCCACCGGGGAAACCGGATTCTGAACAGCTTTTGGCTGCTGAATCGGCGGCGCAACGGTGGGGGCAATAACAGGCGTCACGGGTGGCGCAACGGGTATTTCACTTGTTCGTTGTCCGGACTTCACTCCGGTGGTTGGTCTGAAAGCCAACATGCGCAATAACG
>JBIIMQ010000066.1:0-9808 GCA_044337935.1 Candidatus Nitrotoga sp. | reverse complement strand
AACCTGTCGAGGTTTAGTTTTCCTGCCCAATTATCTGCAAACCACGCAACACCAGATTATCCACCCGGATCACCGGCAATTTAAGATGCATCTGCACATTATCTGCCGCACCACCGCTCAACAGGCAACGCACACTCCCGCGTGCGGCTAATGTTTCAAATTGCATCCGAATAGCGCCAACCGTTGCCTGAATTGTCCCGCTGAATATAGCATCGGCTGTATTGCGCGGAAATTCTCGCCAGACACCTGCTTCCAGCGTTAGTTGGGCAGCGCCCGTAGTCAAACTACTGTGCATCATAGCTACCCCAGGCAAGATTAATCCACCCAGAAATTCGCCTTCGGCTGACAACGCATCCACCGTAGTTGCCGTACCGCAATTGACCACCAGACAGGCAGCACGCTCTTGCTGCCATGCCGCAATTAACGCCGCCCAACGGTCGCTGCCAAGCTGCGCGGGGAACTCATACAAATTACGCACACCGCATTGCATCGCATTGGCCGCAATAAATTCAACGGGACAATGCCAAGCGGCACAGGCTGCAATCAACAATTGCGCCATATTCTCACCCGCAACATTGGATATGAAAATTTTGTCCGGCGACGGCAGCTCTGCAAATGCCACACTCAACGCGGACGCATGCTTATTTTCAAGCACATTTTGTTGCAGCCACACGCCGCCTTCTATCATGGCCCACTTAATACGACTATTGCCGACATCAATCAATAACATTTTCATGATGCACGCAAACCAATTTCTCCGGCATTGAATATTTGCGTTTCACCCTTCGTTTCCAGAATAAGTGCACCATTCCCAGTTACGCCTCGCGCAATGCCTGTTTCAGTCCTGCCATCCGGCAACAGCAATCGTACCGACCGGTTATGCAAGGCGTGGTAGCTTTCCCATTCCGCCCGCAGTGCTTCAAAACCATTACCGGCGAATTCATGCAGTATTGCCTGCAACTCGCGCAAAATAACCGCGAATAAGTAGTTGCGTTCCGGCACATTAACGCCCGGAATATCGATCACCATATCTTCCAGGCTCGACACCGGCTGGTCGATCTGCGACAACAAGTGCTTGGGTGCGGACAGATTGAGGCCAATCCCAATTACGACAGCGCTTGGCCCCAACATATCACCTTGCGCTTCAAGCAAAATACCGGCTAATTTACCGCCATCCCCACCCAGCACATCATTAGGCCATTTAAGCCGTGCGCCGGTCATACCCAGCGCATGCAGCGCGCGGATCAACGCCACACCCACTGCCAGACTTAAACCGGATAGTGCCGACAACCCCAATTCGAAACGCCATAACAACGAAAACGTTAACGCATTACCCAAGCCGGAATGCCATGGCCGCCCCAAGCGCCCGCGTCCGCCGCTTTGCAGCTCTACCGCCAACACACTACCACCGGGTGCACCCTGCGCAGCACGTTGTAGCAGCAACGTGTTGCTGGAAGGCAAGCTATCAAAAATTTCAATCCGGAATTGCCCCGCCTGCTCGCCCATATGTCGAGTAATTAGCGCGGCATCAAGCCATTGCGGCGGATTATTCAGACAATAACCGCGCCCGGGAATGCTGTATAAATCCAGGCCATAGCCATCTACTCCGTACAAGGCATTGCTCACGCTGGCACGCGACACGCCCAAGCGCTGCGCCAGCATTTCTCCGGAGTGAAATTTACCATCCACCAACAGGCGCAGCACGGCAAAAGTAAGTGGCTTCATAGTGCATGAGTGGGGCGCGCCCATGCCGACCGCTTTCATTGGGACAAACTTTCCGGCGCTTTCTCTTGCGAAGTGATAAAAGCCAGAATTTCTTGCTTCCGTTTCAAGGCATCCTGATACCCCAAGTCAATCATCGCACGGCAGAAATTCTTCTCGAACAGCAGGTAACTTACCAAATTCGCCCCGCTACGACGCATCGCACCTATTCCACGCAACAGAAAACGGATTGTCCATGGTAATTGCATCACATACTGCTCGGCAATTTTCTCGATTGCCTGACTGGGTTCAATCACCAGAACATCGACATGGCGCCAGTTTGTTTTTTGCCGGGCATCTTCTGGCAACATTCCAATCGAATGATTAATGCGCTGCACACGCTCCATATCCACCTTCATACCATCAAGAAAAATACTATCCATAACATGGCCGGCAATCTGCGCCAGCGAAGGATAATCACTTATCTTGCTACGGACTTGTTCTTCCTCGCGATGGCCCAAGCCGATAATCAGCACGCGGGTGGCGCCCAGATGCAACGCGGAACTGATAGGCGCAATCTGGCGCATCGAACCGTCGCCAAAATATTCACGGTTAATGAGTACCGCCGGAAAAACAAACGGAATAGCCGATGACGCCAATAAATGTTTGGATTCGATTCTGGTTGGAATACCGAGACGATGTGTGCGATTCCAGGGAGCAATCCCGTCCACGCCCTGATAAAAAGTCACCGAACACCCGGATCCATAACCCGAGGCAGTGATACTCAACGCATGCAAATATCCCGCGTCTATATTCTCCTGAATTTTTTCATAAGGCAGCGTCGTTTCCAGCATCGTCACCATCGGCTCATTATCCAACAGTGATACTTTGTTCAACTTGTTAACTCCCATACTGCCCAGAATCAATCCTGCAAACCAGCGGACACTGTTGATTAAGACACTAAGCGGATCTGTTCTATAGACATGGCTAACGTGGGAATTTTTCCAAATGTTAAGCAGGTATTGCACACCCTTGCGCAGAGATCCGGCATTTACCGCGAGCGTAACCGCATTAAGCGAACCGGACGAAGTGCCGCAGATAATAGGAAAGGGATTATGGACGTGGCGCGGGAGAAATTCGGCAATGGCCTTCAGTACGCCCACTTGATAAGCGACGCGTGCGCCACCTCCGGTCAGAATCAGGCCAAGTTTTTCCGGCGCACTCATCTGACTGCCACCCCCGACAAGGAGTTACAAATCGCCCGGTCCGACCTCGGCATGCACAATCTCCAGCGCATCTTTCAGTGTTTCTTCGGACAGATCATTTACGCACTTCGATAACATCTCCGCTGCCTCGGCCGCCTCCGGTGGCAGATGGCGACCATCGGTATTAGCCACCAGCACAGCGGCCGCTCCCGCCACTTTCAGTAAGCCGGTGCGCTCATTCATCAAAATTTCCAACTCCTCGCGCAGCATGGAAACCTCTTGAGCATTCAATTTGTCCGTCATATCTCCCCCTGCAATGAGTTTCAACCCCTGTTACCGCCAACACACCATGTTCTCGACGCTGCACACACGGTGAGATTGCGCGGATTATACCCGACAGCCCATCCCACCAAACTTCCATTGACGTGCCTAAAACCGGGAAGTCAAAATCAAGACAACATTACATCGACTCCCACAATTTTTCCAGCCGCTTCACCGAAACGATCACCGGTGTTTTCAATTCCTGCGCAAACAACGATACACGCAACTCCTGCAATAACCAGCCAAACTCTTCCATCCGCGTATCAATATTACCCTGTTGGGCAGCTACTTTACGTTGCCATGCCTGCTGCAAAGCCTGCATTTGCGCATATTGACGCGCATCTCGTGCCGCATCAACCCGCAATTTTTCCAATCGCAGATTAATCGCTTTAAAGTAGCGCGGCAGATGCTGCAAACGTTCGTAAGGAATACGCGCAATAAACTCCTTTTGCAACAACCATTCACACTGCGCACGCATATCCTGCATAGCCTGCGCATTCAATTTGGCGGTTTGTATTTTTTTGTGCACAAGCTGATATTCGGCCAGGATTACGCCAACCAACCGTGCAATTTCCTGCGCCACCAACGTTACGCGGCTTTTGGCTTCCTTGCAACGCGCGATGAATCCGGTTTCATTTGTTGGCCACGGCTCATCCATGCAACAGCGATCAAACGTAACCGCCAAAATTTGGCGGCGCAAATCCTGCATACTGCCAAACGATAAAAATTGCATTGCCATTACTTGCAAATTCAAATTCTTTTCCAGAAATTTCACCTGATCCTTGAGCGCCAACATAAATAAACGCCGCAATCCGGCACGATGAGCGCTTAATGCTTCATCGCGGGTATCAAATGTTTGCAACGATACCGCATCGCCTTCATCCACCAATGCGTTGAACAGCGTTACAGCTTGTCCGGCACGGTGAATTTCCGAAGTTTCCTTGAATTCACCCAGGCCGCCCGCCCCCATATTCCAATCGGTAAACCGCACTAACTTTTGTTCTGCGGCTGCCCCTCTGGCAGCGGACGGCGCAACCTTGGGCGCAAGCTCGGCACGCAGCTGAATGAAATTTCTCGAAACGCCCAACTGTCTGCCATGCTCATCAATGATATAAAAATTCATGAGCAAGTGAGCGGGCAATTGCTCCAGTCGGAATGCATCGAGTGGCACCTCCAATTGCTTCTGCTCGCGAATATAGCGAGCCAATGCTTGCAACAGGGGTGTGTCCGAAGGTGACACCGCGCGACAAAACGAGACAGCGAATTCCGGCACCGGCACCATATGGCGGCGCAGTTTCTGCGGCAACGTCTTGATCAATTGCGTCACTTTTTCTGCCAGCAGTCCGGGCACCAAATACTCGCAACGCGGAGCGGAAACCTGATTAATCAGCACCAGCGGCACAGTGAGATTCACGCCATCATCGCTCTTGCCCGGCACAAAATGGTAAGCCAGTGCATAGCTGATGTTGTTCATCACCAGTTGCGACGGAAATTGATCGGTGGTGATACCTGCGGCCTCATGGCGCATCAGATCATCACGCTGAAGGTACAACAGGCGCGGATTAGCGCGTTCCGCCTCTTTGCGCCATGCCTCAAATGTAGCGCCGTTATGAATGTGCGACGGGATAATGCTATCGTAAAAAGCAAAGATCAATTCGTCATCGACCAACACATCTGGTCGGCGCGCCTTATGTTCCAGTGCCTCAATATCCCGGATTAATTTCTGGTTGTGCGAAAAGAACGGCGCGTTCGTATGAAATTCACCCTCCAACAAAGCCTGCCGAATAAACACCGCCCGCGATTCCGCCACATTCATCGGGCCATAATGCACCCGTTTTTTCGGGTTAATAATCAGGCCATACAACGTGCTGCGCTCAAATGCCACCACCTGTGCCGCTTTCTTCTCCCAGTGCGGATCAAAATAATGGCGCTTGATCAAATGTGCGCCCACCTCTTCCAACCATTCCGGTTCGATGCGCGCCACACAACGGGCATATAGCCTTGTCGTTTCGGTTAATTCAGCCGCCACAACCCATTTGGGGGATTTTTTCGCCAATGCCGAGTTCGGCACGATAAAAAATTTTATTTCGCGCGCACCCTGATAATGCGCCTCACGGTCCACACTCTTGCAGCCGATATTGCCCAGCAAACCGGTTAACAGTGCCTTATGGATTTCCGCATAACTGGCAGGTACTTCATTCAGCCGCATGCCCATCTCGGCAACCTGCGCATGCAGCTGCTGATACAGCTCATGCCATTCGCGCAAACGCAGTGGCGACAAGAATTTCTCACGGCATTCATTTGCCCACAAGCGATTGGATTTCTTGTGCTTCACGGCCTTTTGAAACCATGCCCATAAATTCACATAAGCCAGAAAATCCGAACGCTCATCATTAAAGCACTGGTGCGCGTCATCCGCCGCTTTGCGCCACTCCGCAGGTCGATCACGCGGGTCCTGCAACGATAGCGCGCTGGCGATGATGAGAATTTCCTGCAGGCAGTGATATTGCCTTCCCGCCAACAACAGGCGGGCAATTTTGGGGTCGAGCGGAAACTTGGCCAGTTCGCGCCCCAACGGCGTCAGTTGTCGCGCTTCATTTATCGCATTCAACTGCGCCAGCAACTGGTAACCATCGGCAATTGAACGCGATCCGGGCGGCTCGATGAACGGAAATTGTTCAACTTCGCCCAGACCCAACGCACTCATACGCAAAATTACGGTGGCCAATGACACGCGGAAAATTTCCGCATCGGTATATTCCGCGCGCGCCAGAAAATCCGGCTCGTCATACAAACGCACACATATCCCGCTCATCACCCGCCCGCATCGCCCGGCACGCTGATTGGCAGCGGCACGTGCAATTTTTTCCACACGCAATTGCTCAACCTTTTGCCGGATACTGTAACGATTGATGCGGGCCAATCCACTGTCGATCACATAACCGATATTCGGTACAGTTAAGGAAGTCTCCGCAACATTGGTGGCCAGCACGACACGGCGCATGCCGGAAGATTTGAATACACGATCCTGCTCTGCCGCCGACAGACGCGAAAACAATGGCAAAATTTCCACGCTAACAGGATGATGCTTGCGCAAAGCTTCCGCCGTATCGCGAATTTCACGCTCGCCCGGCAAAAATACCAAAATGTCGCCGCGCAAGCCCCCTACAGCCAGCTCATCCACCGCCGTACAGACTGCCTGTGGAATATCCTGCATCTCGCCTTCGGTATTCTCCTGCAACGGACGGTATCGCACCTCCACCGGATAACTGCGGCCACTGACCTGCATAATCGGCGCACCGCTGAAATGTTTAGCGAAGCGCTCCGCATCCAGCGTTGCAGAAGTAATGATCAGCTTGAGGTCACGTCTGCGCGGCAACAGCTGCTTAAAGTAACCCAACAGGAAATCGATATTCAGGCTGCGCTCATGCGCCTCGTCGATAATGATGGTGTCGTATTTTTTTAGCAGCCGATCGCTCTGGATTTCCGCCAGCAAAATACCATCGGTCATCAGCTTGATGCAGGTATCCGCCGATACCTTATCATTAAAGCGAATCTTATAGCCGACCAGGCCACCCAACTCGGTTTTCAGTTCAACCGCAATGCGCGTTGCCACAGACCGCGCCGCGACACGGCGGGGCTGGGTGTGGGCAATAACGCCTTGCACACCCCGGCCCAGACTCAAACAGATTTTAGGTAACTGCGTGGTTTTACCAGAACCCGTCTCACCGCACACGATAACCACCTGATTGGCAACGATGGCTTGCGCTAATTCTTCGCGCCGCAATACTACCGGCAGGTCTAGCGGAAACTCGATTGGAGCAAGCAATTCAATACGTGCGGCACGGCGAGCGTGAAGAGATCCAGCGGGAATGGGAGAGGGTGAGCGGTCAGTCATTGGCCGCGATTGTACCTGAAACGGGCAGGCGTATAAAAACAGGGGAGACTTGGAAGCAGCATGGTTGGAGGATGTTTTATCAGGCTAGTTACTGTCTGGTTACATGTGCCTTTCGCTGTATAGGCGCGTCGGTAACGCGTGTGTTCATCTCCCTGAGATGTTGGGCTTCATTACATTCAGCCTAACCTACCGGGCTTGCCGGTCATGCGGTAGGGCGCAACGAACTTTGGCGCCATCAGCTTGACGGTGTGACCGTACTGGCGAAATTGTCGCGCCCAGTGGTGTGCGCCGGAACATGCTTCCATGCCGATCAGGCACGGCGGCAGTTGTGCGATCAGCGGCAGCAGGTCTGCGCGTGAAACTTTCGGCTTGACCAGCGCGGGCTTGCCGTTATCATCTAATCCGTGCACGGCAAAAACGTTCTTGGCGAGATCGATTCCTACGGTGATAATGTTCATGGACTTCCCCTTTCATGGTTTTGATGAAATGTCAGAAATTCCATCATGGCACTTATTGCCGTTTGCGGAAACTTCTCCGCTGCCTCGGGACGGGGAAGTCCCTTTCATTCGTTGGGCATCACAATTGTCAGCCACTCGAGCAGAGACGGTGACAAGCGCAGTTGGTTTCTGAGTTAGACAGGAAGGATCAAGCATGGCCACGAAGAGTACGACGAGAGTACTGATGACATCGGCAGCAGTAATTGTGTTGTCGTTGGCTGGATGTCAGAAGAACAGCTACCAAACCTGCATCGAGTATCAAACCGGCGCGGCCATTAGAGAATACGCGAACCCAAACACCACTTGGTCTATAAGTTTGCAGACCTATACGGACAACAGAGTTTCTCTATATTGCCAAGGGGCAAAGTAATTAATGACAGGTCAATGACTATGAGCGAAACAATTGTGGTCGCCCTAATTGGCGTAATTGGAGCGGTTGTCGGTTCGGTTGCAACGGTCATGGTTCAGCCCGGTAGGTTGGGCTGAATGAAATGAAGCCCAACATCTCACCGCTCACCATATCCATCTACTCCATCACCCATTTCCCCACCCCAATTCGATGCTGCCATCCCCCGCTCAATGTATCCATGCAATGTTGAATGTGGCCAATCAACTGGGCGAGTGACCCAGCCATGTTTCACGGGATTGTAATGAATGTAATCGATGTGCCGCGCAAGATCAATCTCATCCCGGATTTGATGTTCCCAATACCGCCGCTGCCAGATGCCTCGCTCACGCTTGACTTGGCGACTGGCACGAATATGCTCGCCTTTTGCCAGCCGCCGCGAAAACCCGGCCTTGATGAGTGACCAGCGCATTGGGTAGTCGGCATCGCCCGGGGGCAAACGCCATATCGCATGCAGGTGTTCGGGCAACACAGCCATCGCCAAGATGGCAAACGGATGTGCGCCTTTCACCGTTTTTATGTCCGCACGCAAGTCATCAATTATGCCGCACCAATAAATCGGAGCGCCGTTCAGCCAGATTAATAGTGAAGAAGTATGTGCCTCCCGCTGCATCGGCACGTCGGTAACGCATGTGTTCATTCCCTTTTGATGTTGGGCTTCATTTCATTCAGCCCAACCTACCGGGCTTAAGGGTAGGCTTAAGCTTCTTCTGCTTCGTGTGATGGTAGCCAACCTACACTTGCGGGTACTGATAGCAAGGCCACTCAGAATAGAATCACCGCTGAATTGTATCTCGTAACTCCGCAAGACAAGACCACATAAGTGGCGCAACTTACCACCATAAACTGTTTAACAAGATATGTAGTTTTAATTAATTCCTGATAAAAGCCCCGGCATTGCATTCACTGCTTTGGCGAGTTGATGAAATTCAATTTCAATCCTCCTTGATCTTGCCTTTATAATCTCGCCTTATTCCATATTTAATGAGAGTACAACCATGCGTATGACCGGTATTATGGTGCTGCTGGCACTCCTCTTGCAGAGCTGCGGACACAAAGCCCCGCTATTTTTGCCGCCGGCACAGCCCTCAACCCAGCTACTTCCTGATCAAACCAAGTAACCATGACCGATTATTTTAAATACCAGAATAACCAGCTTCATGCTGAACAGATTCCTCTGTCCAATATCGCACAGCAATTTGGCACACCGTGCTACGTGTATTCACACGGTGCGCTAACCGACAGTTATCGCCAGTTTGCCGAGGCATTCAAGGGACGCGAGCATCTAATCTGTTTCGCGGTGAAAGCTAATCCCAATATCGCCATCCTGAATCTATTCGCCAAATTGGGCGCCGGATTTGATATTGTTTCCGGGGGCGAATTACAGCGAGTGCTGGCAGCCGGGGGCGCGGCCAATAAAGTAGTATTTTCCGGCGTGGGTAAAACAGCGGCAGAAATGCAGCTGGCGCTGGAAGCGGGCATTCTGTGTTTTAACGTGGAATCGGAAGCAGAACTCGCACGCCTGAATGAAATCGCCGGAAAAATTAATAAGGTCGCGCCGGTAAGCCTGCGCGTGAACCCGGATGTGGACGCCAAAACGCATCCCTATATTTCCACCGGGTTGAAACAAAATAAGTTTGGCGTGGCCTATACCGAATCACTGGCGTTATACCGCAAGGCAAGCAAGCTGCCGCACCTGCGCGTGGTTGGCATGGATTGCCACATCGGTTCGCAATTAACCGAACTTAACCCATTTGTCGCGGCGACCGAAAAAGTGCTA
>JBIIMQ010000065.1:0-9858 GCA_044337935.1 Candidatus Nitrotoga sp. | reverse complement strand
GAAACGTGCATCAATTTGTTGATTTGTTCAGTAAGTGCTGATGTTAAACGTGGATGGGCATGCCCAAGTGTGTTGACTGCGATACCGGACAGTGCGTCAAGGTAGCGGTTGCCATTGCTGTCCCATAGCCAAACGCCTTCTCCGTGAGAGAAGGCGACCGGCAGACGAGCATAGGTGTTCATCAAGTGTGACATAGAATGACAGACGGCGGCATGGCCGCCGTATTGAGTTCGGGAAAACGCGTATATTGAGCCAAATTGACCGTATTGTGCAAGGGGAAAATTTATAGCGTACTTGATTAATAACGGTATCGATAATTTAATCGGGTTAATAAATATATTAAACAATATATTATTGTTGCGTACGAAATAGGCTGATTGGGATGTTTGAGTGGCCGATTTGTGGTGATTTTACGGGGTGTACTATTGTTAAACTGGTAGATAAAACACAAAGCCGACAGCACATGCTGTCGGCTTTGTGTTTTATATGCGTACTATTATGCTGTTTAAGCCATTGCCTTGATAGCGGCAGACAGGCGGCTCTTATGACGCGCTGCTTTGTTTTTGTGAATAATCTTTTTGTCAGCGATAGAATCCACGATACTGGTTGATTCAATGAAAACCGCTTGTGCTACAGCCTTGTCGCCAACTTCAATGGCTTTTGCCACTTTTTTGATTGCAGTACGAAGCTCGGAGCGCAAACTCGTATTATGGTCGCGCTGTTTATTCGCTTGTCTCGCGCGTTTTCTAGCTTGTGCAGTGTTTGCCATGACAACTCCTCAGGATATTTCTTGCAATAATAAAAGGCGAATTATACGAAGGCTTGTCATTTTTAGCAATTGTTTGTTTTTATTGCCGAGCGGTGCGTTTAGCTAACGGTATGGGTTTGTAGTATGACTTTTTTGGTTAGCCTGGATATTGGGATGGGCGGGGATTAGGTTGTGTCGAGTGAGTTAGGGGGATTTTTGAAGAGGCGGGCGTGAATTTTTTTATGGTCGGTTGATGAATTCAAATTTCAAAATATGGTTTTCAAATGTTCCGGAAATTCCTTGACAACGTTCATTTGGCGCGTGTATAAGGTAAATTGGCGTTTGATTCAAAGTTTTTGCGATACTGGTTTTTTCCATGTGCAATCTTCGATTCAAATAGTTTTGCGGGGAAATGTTCCCCGTGTTTAGTTAAGGAAGTAATACACATGGCAACTGGTACAGTAAAATGGTTCAATGACGCAAAAGGTTTTGGTTTTGTTACTCCGGATGATGGCAGCGAAGATTTGTTTGCACATTTTTCCGCAATTAACATGAGTGGCTTTAAGTCACTGCAAGAGGGCCAAAAAGTTACTTTTGAAGTGACACAAGGTCCTAAAGGCAAGCAAGCATCCAATATTCAAACGCCCTAATTGGTTAAATTTGAATGAAAAGGCCCGGCATGAAAATGCCGGGCCTTTTTTTAGGTTAATTCTGTAGCATTTGTATTCCCCACGCTACACCAAATCCCGTCACATCGCTTGCGATGATACCCAAGCCACCTTCGCAACGGCTGGCGGATAAATCCACATGCAGCCAGGGCGTGTCATCGACAAAGCGCTTGAGGAAACGGGTTGCCAAAATATGATCGGCTTCGCCGTCCAGCGTGCATTGTTTGATGTCAGCCACTTTGGAATCCAGCGCGGTTTCATAATCGTCATCCAGCGGAAAGGCGCACAGACGCTCGCCACTTTGTTTGCCCACGCTGACCGCACGTTGTAACAACTCATCGCGATTGCCCAGCACGCCACAGTAACGCGCGCCCAAAGCTACGGCCATGCTGCCAGTTAGTGTGGCAAAGTCGATTATCAGATCCGGTTTGGCGCGTGCTGCCAGTGTGAGCGTATCGGCCAGCACCATGCGACCTTCGGCATCGGTGTGAATAATTTCGATAGTAGTGCCATTCAGCGCGGTGACGATGTCATTTTGCTTGTACGCCTTGGCGCTGATGTGGTTTTGTGCGATCGCCAGCCAGCAATCGATGTTTACCGGCAGTTTTTTCTGCGACGCGGCAAGCAGAATGCCGAGTGCTACAGCCGATCCGTTCATGTCCTCGTGCATGCCATGCATATAACGCGCCGGCTTCAGATTGTGTCCGCCGGTATCGAAGCAAATTCCCTTGCCCACCAATCCTATTCTTTTTTTGGCTTTGGGATGAGAGTAGCGCAGATGCACGATGGCGGCATCTTCGTCCGCGCTGCCCTGCGCCACAGCCACAAATGCACCCGCACCCAGTTTGCGCAGTCTTTTGAGATCGAATTCCATGTGTTTCCAGCCATGCTGTTGCGCGAGAGCTTTTATTCGTGTTCGGTATAAAGCCGGAGTCAGTTCGTTAGGCGGCAGCATAGTCAGTTCGCGGCACAGGAAATTACCTTCGGCTTGCGCTTTGAGTGGTGTAAATGCTTGCTTGTCGGCAAAACCAAATAGTTCAATTTTTCGCAGTGGTTTGCGTTTATCTTTTTTCTTGTGTTCAGGCAGCAGAGCGCTATTTACCCATGCGCCGTACACAGACAACTCTGCCGCCAGCTTGCGTTGCGCGGGATCGCCCAGCACTACAATGGCAATGCTCTTGGGCATTTCTGTCAGGAGTAATTGCATGGCTTTGCGCACTTGGGTTTGCAAGGCGAAGGTGTCCTTGGAAAAATCCAGCATTGACCAGACCAACAGTGCACCGTTGGCGGTATTGGCAGAAACCGCAGAATCGGCCAACTCGTCCACTTTGACGGCGCGACGTGCCAGCACTGTTTTGAGCAAATCGCCGTGCGGCAAGTTTTGAGGTAATGTTTTGGCTTTAGGTAGCAATACCAGTAGATGTTGGTTGTCCGGGTTTTTGGGTACCGTCAGGGAAAGAATAAGTTGTGCTAGCATTTGATCCCCAATAAATTTTGCATTGACACGCATTATACAAACAGTCATTACCTAATCTTTGAATCTTTATGCGCCAATATTTATATTTGATGAAACATGTGCTCGGTCACGGCACAAAAAAGAGCGATCGTACAGGCACCGGTACGATAAGCATATTCGGCTATCAGATGCGCTTTAATCTGGCAGAAGGCTTTCCGCTGGTCACCACAAAAAAATGTCACCTGAAGTCCATTATTCATGAGTTGCTCTGGTTTTTGCAGGGCGATACCAATATCCGCTATCTCAAGGAAAATGGTGTAACGATCTGGGATGAATGGGCCGACGAAGATGGCAATCTTGGCCCGGTGTACGGCAAACAGTGGCGTTCGTGGACAGCATCGGATGGCCGCATTATCGACCAGATTTCAAATGTGATAGAGCAGATTAAAGGCAATCCAGATTCACGCCGCTTGATTGTTTCCGCTTGGAACGCAGGGGAGCTGGATCAAATGGCGTTGGCACCGTGCCATGTCCTGTTTCAATTTTATGTGTCTGACGGAAAACTTTCCTGCCAACTGTATCAGCGCAGTGCGGATATCTTTCTGGGTGTGCCATTCAATATCGCATCGTATGCGCTGCTTACCCTGATGATGGCGCAAGTATGCGGCCTGAAACCGGGCGATTTTGTGCATACTTTTGGTGATGCGCACTTGTACCTTAATCATTTGGAACAGGCGGAGTTGCAATTGTCACGTGAACCCCGGCTATTACCCGTCATGCACATCAATCCTGACGTGAAAAATATTTTCGACTTCAAGTTCGGGGACTTTACGCTGGAGGACTACGACCCGCACCCGGCGATTAAAGCCGCAGTTGCCGTATGACTAGCGAGTCACGAGGGGACAAGAAGGGCAAGCTTGCGATCATTGTTGCAATGGCGCGTAACCGTACCATTGGGATTAATAACACGCTGCCATGGCGTATTCCGGAAGACCTCAAGCGTTTTAAGTCGCTCACAATGGGACATCATCTGATCATGGGGCGCAAAACTTTTGATTCCATCGGCAAGCCGCTACCTGGTCGAATTACAGTCGTGGTAACACGCAACGAAGCATTGAAAATTGAAGGTTGCATTATGGCGCACTCGCTGGAAGAAGCGATAAAGGCTTGTGCGGGAGATGATGAAATTTTTATTGTGGGCGGTGCCGAACTGTACGCGTTGGCCATGCCTTGGGTGGAAACGATTTATCTTACCGAAATTAACTTGGACGTGGCGGGCGATACGTATTTTCCGGAATTCGATAGAACACAATGGCAGGAATTGGCCCGTGAGCAACGTAGCCAGGAAAGCCCGCAGGCCCTTGAATACCATTTTGTTACGTATGGTCGAAAATAATAGACGGGATATCTGGAATCAAGTGTGGAAAAAAGTAAAGATACGGCGCGCCAAATTTTGAATCGCAGTGCAAATTAGTTTGTGATGGCCAATAGCGCGTTTTATATGATTTGGAAGAAGAAAATGGAGATGAAATTGAAATGAAATAATAAGACAAAAATAATGAAGCCGATAGCGTTTCAGCGCTACCGGCTTCTATGACAAGGTGGTGAGAGCACCCTCTGTCACTTACAACTAGTCTTCACCAGACGCGTGAATAGTACGCTGTTCATGGGTTGTAAGCAATCAAACTATTGCTCTCCAGTCTTTTGGAGGAATATAAACATGACTTATGTTTATTTCAAACCAAAGAGCGTATTTGTGCGCACTTATATCCGGTTTCGCTATGGCAGGCTGGAAAATGTGTGCCAGCACTATCGCTCTTATCCGGGGCAATTAGCGTTGTTTAGCTAATCTCGGTTTTGCTGCGCTAGGTTTAATATCTAGCGCAGCATTTCGTTTCGAAAATCTTACCGGGTTGGCATCAGCCAGTAGTTTGTCAATTAAGTTAGATGAATGCTGCTTTGTCCTAATATGATCATGTTAATTTATTTCAAGTTGCTCAGCTTCACGCCATTCGACCGTTTGCATAATACCAATTACCCTCCGCCTTTTATGCGGCTCGTTGTAATCAAATCGTAGGCAACCTGTACTTCCTTTGCTTGTTCGGTTGCGACAGCGATCATGTCTTCAGGAACCCCTTGGCCCATTAATTTATCGGGGTGATATTGGCTCATTAGCTTACGATAAGCGCGTTTTATTTCTTGGTCGGTGCTTTCTTTGCTTACGCCCAAGGCTTTGTAGGCATCATCCAGGCGGGAGGCGGTCGGCGGCTGTCCGCTGGCAAAGTGGGACTGGCCCAAAACCATTTCCAGAATTTGTTTGAATGCAGCCTGGTCATAGCCAAAATGGCGGGCAATGTCTTTTAGCAGAATTTCTTCATTGGCATGAATATGCCCATCAGCCAAGGCCAGGACTATAAGATAGACCAGCAGCATTTGTTTTAAATTGTGCGTATTGCCGCAAATGGCAATGAATTTTTTTAAGCTCGGCTCAAGATCAAAATTCGCATCGGCCCCCTGTTTGAAAAGAGCAATTGCCTGCTGCCTGTGCTCAGCGGACATTCCCAGTTTTTGGATGAGCTGTTCGACATGATCAACTTCATCCTGTGAGATATGTCCATCCGCTTTGGCCAGTTTCCCCATTGAAATGAAAACGGTTTCAAGAAATACTGATTGGCGTAGGTGCTGGCTGAGCGGGTTAACTCCGCCAAGACCATAAGCTTTATACCGGTCAAGGAAACTTCCCAGGAAATAGCCGAATAATGCCCCGAAAAATCCCCAAAAGTAAAAGCCCAATAAGACACCAATTAATTTAAACAAGGTCGCTCCGAAGATTAGGTAAGAGGATAAATAGTAACAAAACTAAAATAAGTGCAGGTTAAATCGGGTTGGTTCCATGTCATTTATTTACAGGAAAAACTATACCATGACGTCTTGCCGGCTTATTATTGAAATACATTTCTAATGCCAAACTCGGGCGTGTCGGGAGAGGCATCTACTCGGTGATAAGGGTTACAGGCTATGACTACAATTCAGTTTCTCGGGGCAACCGGAACAGTCACCGGATCGAAATATCTGGTAGAGCATGATTCACGCCGCATCTTGGTTGATTGCGGATTGTTCCAGGGATATAAGCCGCTACGGTTGAAAAACTGGGCGCCGTTTCCATGCGATCCATCTACTATCGAATGTGTAATCCTTACTCATGCGCACATCGATCATAGCGGTTACTTGCCGTTGCTTGCCAAGAATGGTTTTTCCGGAAAGGTTTATTGTTCGGAGGCGACCCGGGATCTTTGCGAAATACTGCTTCCGGACAGCGGGCATTTGCAGGAGGAGGAAGCAAACTATGCAAATTATCGCGGGTTCTCCAAACATCAGCCGGCTCTGCCGCTTTATACGCGTGAAGATGCGGAACGCTGTTTGAGCCTGTTTCATTCGATTGAATTTGAACGAGAAGTGCAGCTTGGCAACGGACTAACGCTGCGCCTGTTGCCAGCCGGCCATATCTTGGGTTCCGCTTTTGTGGCCTTGAACACACCGCGAACTTCGCTTTTGTTTTCCGGTGACCTTGGTCGTCCGCACGACTTGGTAATGTCCGCTCCGGCCCTTGTTAAAAAAGTGGATTACCTGATAGTCGAATCCACGTATGGTAATCGTCGTCATGGCTCTGCCGACCCGTTGGCTGCGCTTGCTGAAATTATCAACAAAACGGGGGCGCGCGGAGGCGTGGTGTTGATCCCGACTTTTGCGGTGGGGCGTGCACAGACGTTGATGTACTGTATTCATTTGTTGAAGATGCGCAAAGCGATTCCAGATTATCCTGTCTATTTGAATAGCCCGATGGCCGTCGATGCGACACGGATTTTTCGTCGGCATCATGGCGAGCATCGTCTGACTCCGGCACAGTGTGACGCCTTATGTGGCGCGGCGCGGATCGTCAACAGTGTCGAAGAATCGAGGCAGCTTAATCGGTTGCATGGGCCGATGATTATTTTGGCTGCAAGCGGCATGGCAACTGGTGGTCGCGTTACCCATCATCTAAAAGCGTTTGCGCCGGATCCGCGCAATACAATTTTGTTTACCGGATTTCAGGCCGGCGGGACACGTGGGGCTAGTCTTATGAGTGGAGCGGAAACAATCAAGATTCACGGTGAATATATTCCGGTGCGCGCTGAAGTGCGTATGCTGGAAAATCTTTCCGCGCATGCCGATGCCGATGAGATTCTCGGCTGGCTAAAAGGATTTGCCGAGCCACCGCGTCGCACGTTCATCACTCATGGTGAACTCGATGCGGCGGATGCGTTACGCCACCGTATTGAGGATGAATTGCATTGGTCGTGTGTCATACCAGAATATCTGGAGCGTGTGATTCTGGAAGAGCGTGGAAGCGACTGACTGTAATTTCATTCTTTATGCGAGTTGACGTTAGGAATGGGGCGGTTATCGGAGTTGATTTTAAATTGAATTAATTTAAAAATAAATAAATTCAATTTGAAGTTAATCCGTACAGGAAGGTCACCCCGATTAAAACCAGAGCCTATAACAACGAATTTCGCCCGTCAGCAACATGCTGCACTGAAAGCCAGTATTGCCGCTGCTACGGCCGAACTGCATGCAGAAAAGGGGGCGATTGCGACGACCTATGCCGACATCGCCAAGCGCGCCGGCGTATCTCTGCCCACTGTGTACAGCCACTTTCCAACGCAAAATGAGCTGCTCCAGGGTTGCACCGCACATGTCATCGCAAAAGCCCCTACGCTGCCGCTCGAGAAGATACAAGCGGCTACCGCCTGCCAACGGTCACAAAACTGCTGACGTTAGCGATGGAACAACAACATCTCCATTTTGAGCCTTGGCTTTGTTGGCGAGAGGATAAAGTGATCCCTTTTCTCGCCGAAATGGTTGCCGGTATCCGCCAAGCCAATGTTGAATTGGTGGAAAAGCTGCTGGTGAATCACAACGTGCAGGGCAGACATCGAGAGCTGGCAGCAGCATGGGAATCCATGCTGTCTTTCGACGTGTGGCATCGCATGGTGCGCCAGCACCAGTTACCGATTCAAGCTGTGCGCCGCATCATTATTCAATGTTTATTGGCGATTGTCGGGTCGACGCCAATATCCTCATTCACCCCGAGTCCAAGGAGAAAATCGTGACACAATCCCCAGTCGCCTCAATCAATCAAATTGCTGCCGATACGTATCGCATCAGCATCGCGTTGCCGGAAATGATGCCCGGCGGATTTTCGTTTAACCAATATTTGGTCGTTGATGAGATGCCTTTGCTTTTTCACACTGGGCCAAAAAAGTTGTTCCCGTTAATTTGTCAGCAAATAGAAACCGTGCTTCCCGTTTCCAAATTGCGATACATTGCCTTCTCACATATCGAAGCTGACGAGAGCGGCAGTCTTCCGGAATTTTTGGCTGCAGCACCGCTGGCCAAACCGGTATGCAGCCAAGTCGCGGCGATGGTATCAGTCGGCGATATGGTTGATGTCGCACCTTTGGCGATGGCTGACGGTCAGAAATTGAGTCTGGGGCGGCATCAGTTAGTGTGGCAATCCACCCCTCATCTGCCACATGGATGGGAATGCGGTTATTTTTTTGATGAAACGACCAAGACGTTATTTTGCGGTGATTTGTTCACACAACCCGGTATGGGGGAGCGTCCGCTGGTCAGTGATGACATTCTTGGCCCCAGCGAGGCATTTAGGCAACAAATGGATTATTATTCGCACAGCCGCGATACCAACCGAATGATCGACAAGCTGGCTAACTTGCACCCGGAAATTCTGGCTTGTATGCATGGTAGTGCCTGGTCAGGTGATGGCGCAGATTTGCTGCGAAGACTTGGCGCATCTCTGGCTCAATCCTGAGCCTTTGCCGAATTGCGGGTGATTTGCTATTCCTAAAGATAACGTTGTTAAAAAAATAAGCGTGTGGTGTGAATCGCTTGGTATTTTTCGTAAAATGGTCGTGATTAGCAGCGTCAAATTGGGCATATTTTTTGATGTCTGTTTAAAAACATTTAATTAATTCATAAGGTCAGCATGGAAAATCTCATCGAGAAAATCATATTTGGTAGCCGGTGGCTGCTTGCGCCCATGTATATAGGGCTTGTCGGCGGGTTGTTGTTTTTGCTTGTGAAATTCGGGCAGGAATTTTTCCACATAATGACCCACATCCTGCACACATCAGAGCAGGAAGTTGTTTTGTCGATCCTGGCATTGGTAGACATTACTTTGGTTGCGAACTTGCTGATCATGGTGATTTTTAGCGGGTATGAGAATTTTGTCTCCAAGATCGACGTTGGAGATCATGTTGACCGCCCGGATTGGATGGGGAAAGTTGATTATTCCGGGCTTAAGCTGAAGCTTATTGGATCCATCGTGGCAATTTCAGCAATTGATTTGTTAAAAGCGTTCATGCATCAAGCATCACCCGGTGTAGAGCATTTGGACAATACGCAGATGGCATGGATGGTTGGGATCCATATGGCGTTCATTATTTCCGGTGTGTTATTTGCACTGATGGATAAGATTGCCGAGGCTGTAGAAAAACATTAATGCCTTAGTGTCCGTGTTAGGCTAGAAACAGGGGCGTATGGGGTGGTGGGTGTTGTGCCTCCTATTTCGGATAAACGGACACGATAGGTCGCACCCATTTGACGCAGACTGGTGAATTTCTCTTTCAGATATTTCAGCAAAACCCGATTTTTTTCTTTTTCCCGGAAGATGTCTGGCGGTTACTCAAATCATCCGGTAGCAGATGGTCGCGCTTAACCAGTTTGGCGTTGCCAAAGGCATCGACCAGCACTTTCCTCATATTTCTTGGTGCATTCTCTGCCAGACAATCCAACACGTCTTTGCTTGGCTCGGCATCAAAATCCCATTTGTGCTGTTCGAGAATATCCCGGTAGATAGACAGGGCAATTTTGATCGATCCATCGTGATCGGGACGGTCGATAACATACACATCCATACGATTCAA
>JBIIMQ010000064.1:0-9881 GCA_044337935.1 Candidatus Nitrotoga sp. | reverse complement strand
CCGCTGCCGCCAATGATGCCGATTCTTTCCGGCACATGATTCATGGCTATCTGTAATCATTTTAAATTTACAGACCGATTGAAACAGGAAGTACAATTTTATTCAAACCAATGAAGACCACACACGTTATCGCCTCCAGCAAACGTTGGTATGATAGCCACCTGTTACCTATTTAAATTCATAACTCAACATGAAACTTGCGGTTGCACAAATCAATTGTGTGTTGGGAGACTTGGCCGGTAATTCTGCCAAGATCCTTGCATATGCAGAAAAAGCCAAGCAACAGGGAGCCACTTTACTGCTTACGCCCGAGTTAAGCTTATGCGGATATCCTCCGGAAGACCTGCTATTAAGAGCCGGGTTTTACCGTACCTGCGATCAGGCATTGCATGCGCTGGCGCAACAAATTGGGGGACTCACCGTGGTAGTGGGCCATCCGCATGAGGTCGACGGCGCGCGCTACAACGCTGCGTCAGTATTGCGTGACGGCAAGATCATCGCCACCTATCATAAGCATGAGTTGCCGAACTACAGTGTGTTCGATGAAAGACGCTATTTCGCGTCTGGTAAATCGCCCTGCGTGTTTGAAATGCAGGGCGTCAAATTTGCACTTAACATTTGCGCTGATATTTGGAAGAGTCACCCGGCGCAACTTGCACATGAAGCCGGTGCGCAAATATTGTTGGTACTGAATGCATCACCGTACCACGTCGACAAACAGTCTTTGCGCCATAAAACCATTCATGATCGTATTGGTGAAACCGGCCTGGCGGTAATCTATGCCAACATGGTGGGCGGACAGGACGAGTTGGTGTTTGATGGCGATTCATTTGCAATGGATGAGCACGGCACACTAACGCATCAATTCATTTCTTTTGAAGAAACACTGGGGCTGATAGAAATTCAGGATGGCAAGTTGATAGCCGGTGAAAAAACGCCTGCACCCAAGCTTGAAAACAGCATTTATCGCGCTCTGTGCTTGGGAGTAAAAGATTATGTCGGCAAAAACCGTTTTCCGGGTGTGTTGCTAGGTTTGTCCGGCGGGATTGATTCAGCGCTAACCTTGGCGGTGGCAGTGGATGCGCTGGGTGCAGATAAAGTTCATGCGGTCATGATGCCATCCTCCTACACCGCGCAAATCAGTCTGGATGATTCGCGCGAAATGGCAGCCATACTCGGTGTGCGTTATGACGAACTGGACATCCAGCCGACATTTGACACTTATCTCGCCACATTGGATGGCATGTTCAAGGGACTTGCACCGAACACCGCCGAAGAAAATTTACAGGCGCGCATACGCGGCAATTTGTTGATGGCTTTGTCCAACAAGTTTGGTTCTTTAGTGCTGACAACAGGCAACAAATCAGAAATGACCGTCGGTTATTGCACCTTATACGGCGATATGGCGGGCGGTTTTGCAGTACTCAAGGATGTCAGCAAAACCTGGGTATATCGTCTGGCCGCCTACCGTAACGGTTTGAACCGGGTGATCCCGGAGCGCATCATCACGCGACCGCCCAGCGCGGAATTAAAGCCCGACCAGACTGATCAGGATAGCCTGCCCACCTACGATATACTTGATGGCATAATGCTCCATTATGTAGAGCAGAATTTAACCATCGCCGAAATCGTGGCACACGGCTATTCCGAGGCGGATGTATGCCGGGTGGTCAGCATGATTCGCATCAACGAATACAAACGCCGCCAGGCACCCGTTGGGGTACGAATTACTGATCGCGGCTTTGGCAAGGACTGGCGCTATCCGATCACCGTGCGTTATCAGGATGGCTTTTAGATACGCTATACTCAACAACACTTACTCTATTTTGGGGACAGCCATGAAAAAAATCGAAGCCATCATCAAACCGTTTAAACTCGATGAAGTCCGTGAAGCACTCTCCGAATTAGGAGTCAGCGGACTAACTGTGACCGATGTAAAGGGATTCGGACGGCAAAAGGGACATACCGAGCTGTATCGCGGCGCGGAATATGTGGTGGATTTTTTACCCAAAATCAAAATTGAGGTAGTGGTGACCAGTGCTCTGCTGGATACCGCTATAAATGCTATCGTCAAGGCGGCACATACCGGGAAAATCGGTGACGGTAAGATTTTTGTTACCTCGGTGGAACAAGTCATACGAATTCGCACGGGCGAAACCGACGAGTCAGCGATTTAAAATTCGCATCGTGCGCAGGGAATCTATTCAACATTATTTTTACCAATTTCAACCCGTTAAAAATTTACACGTAAATTCGAGGCCTACACTCTTCCGATTACTTGAGAAATCCAGTAAAGTAATCGCCCGCCATAACCAACAAGAGCACTACCGATGAATACAAAAGGGCAACAATTACAAGACCCGTTTCTGAATGCGCTGCGTAAGGAACATGTGCAGGTCGCCATTTATCTGGTGAATGGCATCAAATTGCAGGGTCAGGTCGAATCATTTGACCAATACGTAGTACTGTTGAAAAACACCATCACCCAAATGGTTTATAAACACGCCATTTCCACTATTGTTCCCGTACGCGCCATAACCATTCCGTTAGATACCGAGTAATGCATATAAGCACTGCGGTTGTTAACACAGCAGTATTGGTCAGTTTGGATTTTGGTACACCGGATTACGCGGAAAGTCTGGAGGAATTGCGCCTGCTTGCGGAAAGCGCGGGGGTGCATTGCGTCGCATTAGTGGAGGGGCGGCGGCACCGGCCTGATGCGTCGCTATTTGCAGGTAGCGGCAAGGTGGATGAAATATCCGCCATTGTCGAACAACACGAGGTTCCGCTGGTCATTTTTAACCACGACCTATCCCCCGCGCAGATGCGCAATCTTACCGCCCGAATCAAGGCGCGTGTAATTGACCGCACTATGCTGATTCTGGATATTTTCGCCCTGCGCGCCCAAAGCCACGAAGGAAAAGTACAGGTAGAGCTGGCGCAGCTTAAATATCTTTCCACCCGCCTGGTCGGAATGAATACCGACATGGGCCAACAAAAATATGCAGTCGGCGCACGCGGCCCGGGTGAAACCCAATTAGAATTGGACAGGCGCAAACTGGACAATCGCGTGGTTTTATTAAAAGAACGCCTCGATAAACTGCATCGCCATCGTCAGGTATTGCGCCGGTCACGTACCCGATCGGAAGTGCTGTCGGTGTCTATCGTTGGCTACACTAACGCGGGCAAATCCACCTTGTTTAACAGATTAACCCACGCGAATACCTATGTGGCGGATCAATTGTTTGCCACGCTCGACACAACGGCTAGACGCGTATATATCGAGGGATCAGGCCAAGTGGTCTTGTCGGATACGGTCGGTTTCATCCGGCATCTGCCGCACAGTTTGATTGCAGCCTTCCGCAGCACACTGGAAGAAACGGCTCAGGCCGATTTGTTGCTGCATGTGGTGGATGCCAACAGCCCGGAACGGTTTGACCAGATCGCTGAAGTCAATAAAGTGCTGCTGGAAATAGGTGCGCAGCATATCCCGCAGATTTTAATCTTCAACAAGATTGATTTACAGGATTTACCCGCAGGCGTGCAACGTGACGATTATGCTAGAATTAAGCGCATTTATTTGAGTGCCAAGACCGGCGCGGGGATAGATGAATTACGTGCGGCATTGGCGGAAGTATGTAATTCACGGCCACAATGGAACACCCCTGAAATAAATGTTTGATTAAATAGGATGAATTATGGGATTAAATGACCCTCAATGGGGCAAGAAAAACAACAGCGGTCCACCCGACATAGAAGCTGTGATGCGCGATATCAATAAAAAATTCTCCGCACTGTTCGGCAACAAGGATAGCGGCACCGGGGGTGCCGGGGGTAGTGGCGGCGGAGACAACGCCAATAAATTCAACGCCAGCATTGGCCTGATCATAGCAATCGTTGCACTGATCTGGATCGCCAGCGGATTCTACATCGTGGACGCCAGCCAGCGTGGCGTGGTGCTGCGCTTCGGTAGCTTTGTCGAAACCACCCAGCCCGGTCCGCGCTGGCATATGCCCTTCCCGATTGAATCCGTCGAAGTCGTGAATATCAGTCAAGTCAGGACAGTGGAAATCGGTTACCGTGAAAATGTCAAAAGCAAGATTTTGAAAGAATCGCTCATGTTGACCGATGATGAAAATATCATCGATATTCAATTTGCCGTTCAGTATTTCTTAAAAGATCCGGGCGAATATTTGTTCAACAACCGCGCACCGGATGAAAATGTGCGTCAAGCTGCGGAAACTGCCATCCGGGAAATTGTCGGAAAAAACAAAATGGACTTCGTTCTATACGAAGGGCGCGAGCAGGTAGCCGCATCCACTACCAAACTTATTCAGGACATTCTGGATCGTTATAAATCCGGCATCCTGGTAAGCAAAGTGACCATGCAAAACGCACAACCGCCGGAACAAGTGCAGGCCGCGTTCGACGATGCGGTAAAAGCAGGACAGGACAGAGAACGCCAGAAAAACGAAGGTCAGGCTTATGCCAATGATGTTATCCCCCGGGCAAAAGGTGCGGCAGCGCGTCTGATGCAGGAAGCGGAAGGGTATCGCCAGCGCATAATTGCCAGCGCCGAGGGTGATGCCGCCCGTTTCCAACAAGTCCTGAAGGAATACGAAAAAGCACCTGCTGTTACCCGTGAACGCATGTATATCGACATGATGCAACAAATTTTGACCAGCACAAGCAAAGTCATGGTGGATCAAAAAAGTGGCAGCAACCTGTTGTACCTGCCGTTGGACAAGCTGATTCAAAGTACTGCCCCGGGTGGATTACCTCCGCCGGAAACATCAGCAACCGGGCATACCGAACAACAGACGGTTCCAGCCGCCATACCAATGAATGAACCTGCGGCAGTAGCGCCGCGCGCGCGCGAAGAATTGCGTGGTCGCACCAGGGAGGGACGCCCATGAAAACCAGTTTTATCAATGCACTAATTGGGGCCGCCGCAGTATTAATACTGCTCAGCCTGAGCATGTTTGTGGTGGATCAGCGCCAGACAGTCATCGTGTTGCAACTCGGGGAAATGGTCGGAGTAAAAACCTCGCCCGGCCTCTATTTCAAAATTCCGTTGATACAAAATGTGCGTTATTTTGACTCGCGCATTCTAACTTTCGATAGCATGGAGCCGGAACGGTTTATCACTGCCGAAAAGAAAAACGTCATGGTGGATTCCTTCGTCAAGTGGCGTATCGCCGATGTAAAACAATACTATATCAGCGTCGGCGGGGATGAAATCCGCGCCAAAACCCGTTTGATGCAAACGGTAAACTCCAGCATGCGCGAAGAGTTCGGTAAACGAACCATCAATGAGGTGGTTTCCGGCGAACGCGACAAAATCATGAACACCCTGCGTCAAAAAGCCGATCAGGACGCGCGCAAAATCGGCGTGCAAGTTTTGGATGTGCGCCTTAAACGGGTGGATTTCCCGACTGAAATTAGTGAATCTGTATATCGCCGGATGGATGCCGAACGTAAACGTGTTGCCAACGGATTACGTGCAACCGGTAATGCCGAGAGTGAAAAAATCCGCGCAGATGCCGATCGACAACGGGAAGTGACGCTCGCCGATGCCTATCGTGACGCACAAAAAATAAAGGGGGATGGTGACGCGAAAGCCTCCGCGATTTATGCCGCCGCGTTTGGACGCAATTCCGAGTTTTATGCGTTTTACCGCAGCATGGATGCCTATAAACAGAGCTTCAAGAACAAGAGCGATGTCATGGTTATAGACCCCAGCTCCGCATTCTTCAAATATCTCAAGGGCTCCGGCAAAGCGGGCGGCAAATAAATAGAGATTGTCAATATGCTGACTTATTGGTTGACCGGGTTGGCATTGATGCTGGTTATTGAAGGTATCATGCCATTTTTATTTCCTGCCTCATGGCGCGATGCACTGCGCAAATTGGCAATACTATCTGATGGACAAATTCGTTTTTTTGGCATCACTGCCATGTTATCCGGACTACTATTACTGTATTGGGTGAAATAATGCCGAATTCAAATTGGCTACTGCCAGAGTACATTCAAGACATACTGCCGGATGAGGCGTGGCGCATTGAGCGCATGCGCGCCGATGTGCTCAAGTTACTGCGCCTTTCCGGTTATCAATTGGTGGCGCCGCCATTGTTGGAATACGCCGAGTCTCTACAGATCATTGGCAACCCCGATATGGACTTGCGCACTTTCAAACTGGTTGACCAGTTAAGCGGGCGCACTTTGGCACTACGTGCCGATATCACACCACAAGTGGCGCGCATCGATGCACACCTGCTCAACCGCCAAGGAGTCACCCGGCTATGCTATGCCGGCAGCGTCCTGCACACCCAACCTGCGGGAATAATGCGCACTCGCGAACTATTACAAATTGGCGCAGAGCTATATGGCCACAGCGGTTTGGAAAGCGACTTGGAAGTGCAGCGTTTAATGCTTCAGGCGCTGGCTTTGCTCGGCATTACAGGAATTCACCTTGATCTTGGCCATGTTTCCCTATTCCGCGCGCTAATCAATCGCGCAGGAATTCCAAAAAAACTGGAAGTGGAACTATCCAATGCATTGCAAGGTAAGAACGTACCCGCATTACGCCCGCTGGTGGCCAACTTGATACCGGAAGTAAAAAATGCGCTCCTGGCATTGCCTCAATTGTATGGCGGAATAGAAGTGATCGCGCAGGCTCGTGCGGCATTGCCAAACTATCCGGAAGTCGTGGCTGCACTGGATGAGCTGGAACAGGCTGCGGCCCATTTGCAACCGCTGGCACACAGCGTTGGCATTGACCTTGCCGAACTGCGGGGCTACCACTACCACAGCGGCATGGTATTTGCCGCTTATCATGCAGGCAGCCATGATGCCATCGCGCTGGGCGGACGATATGACGACGTGGGCAAAAGTTTTGGCCGCGCCCGCCCCGCTACCGGCTTCAGCATGGATTTACGACGGCTGCATGGCTTACTGGAACACCACCCGCAACCGATGGGCATCTTGGCGCCGCACCGCGATGATCCGGCACTCCACGAGAAAATTGACCAGTTACGTGCCCAAGGGCATGTGGTAATCATTGATTTTCTGGGCGCGGCAGAGCTGCGTACTGAACTCAACTGCGACAGCGAACTCAACATGCGTGATGGCGAATGGCACGTGGTAAAAATGTAATCTTGAATTTACACGCGCCTCTAAACTTTATGCGGGTGATATTTCTAAAGTAATGTCGCATTGTGACGAAACGGGGTAAGCAAACGAGTCACAACACAGCTAGCCGCAAGATTAAATTTTAAGATATCCGCATTACCCCCGCGCCAGACAGACTGGGGAAATTTGAATAAAATCGATCAATAGCAAATCAGGAATCAGTAATGTCGAAAAATGTTGTAGTTATCGGTACACAATGGGGCGATGAAGGCAAAGGCAAAATAGTCGATTGGCTCACCGACCATTCACAGGGCGTGGTGCGCTTTCAGGGCGGCCACAATGCCGGCCACACACTCGTCATTGGCGGTAAAAAAACCGTGTTGCATCTCATTCCTTCCGGCATCTTGCGCGAACACGTGATGTGTTACATCGGCAATGGTGTGGTGGTATCGCCACCAGCGCTTCTTGCCGAAATGGACGGCCTGGCCGCCGCTGGTGTGGATGTCTATAGCCGCCTGCGCATTTCCGAAGCGTGCCCGCTGATCTTGCCTTATCACGAAGCCTTGGACAAAGCCCGCGAGCTGGCCAAAGGTGCGGCAAAAATTGGCACGACCGGCCGCGGTATCGGTCCCACCTATGAAGACAAAATAGCCCGCCGCGCCATCCGCCTACAGGACTTATTCCATCGCGAACGCTTCGCTGCCAAACTGGGTGAAGTTCTGGATTACCATAACTTCGTATTGAAGAATTATTTCAATGCCGAAACAGTCGACTTCCATAAAACATTGGACAATACACTGGCACTGGCTGAACGCATCAAACCATTAGTGCTGGACGTACCGCGTGCGTTATATGAAGCGAACAAAGGCGGAGCGAATCTACTGTTTGAAGGCGCGCAAGGCACTTTGCTGGATATTGATCATGGCACTTACCCGTTCGTCACTTCCAGCAATTGCATCGCCGGAGCGGCTTGTACCGGTAGCGGTATCGGTCCGCAAATGCTGCATTATGTACTGGGCATCACCAAGGCATACACCACACGCGTTGGATCCGGCCCCTTCCCCACCGAACTAGACGATGAAGTCGGCAAGCATCTGGCTGAAAAAGGCCATGAATTTGGCTCTACTACCGGCCGTGCGCGCCGTTGCGGCTGGTTTGATGCTGCAGCGCTTAAACGTTCCATTCAAATTAATGGTGTCTCGGGTTTGTGCGTCACCAAACTGGATGTACTGGACGGTGTGCAGACACTACGTTTGTGCGTGGGTTATCAGAGCGAAGGACAGTTCAGCGACATTCTGCCGGTCGGCGCGGAATCCCTGATTGGCTGCGAGCCAGTATATGAAGATATGCCGGGCTGGAGCGGCAGCACGGTAGGAGTGAAACATTACGAAGATCTGCCACTGGAAGCACGCAACTATCTTCAACGCATTGCAGAAATTTGTGAAGTACCGGTTGACATGGTTTCCACCGGATCGGATCGCGATGAAACCATCGTATTGCGGCATCCATTCGAATGTTAGGCGTTTTTTGACCCGGCGTTTTTCCAGCAAAGCGATGCAATTTAATGCCGCAACCGGATTCGCCCGAAAATCATTGCTTCATAATTGCCCGAATATAATTACCGGGGATAGCGTAAGTAATACCGCTCGGGTGGGTTAACGCATTTTCCTTGGTACCTTTTACAAATACCATGTTGATAATACCCATCACTTTGCCGGTTTTAGGGTCGTACACCGGACTCCCACTGTTCCCCGGATATGCGGTTCCATCCAGTTGAAATACCAAATACGGTGTGCGTAGCCGCTTGATGACATTAATATCCAACTGTTTTGTGGACAACGCCGGGATGACAATCGGTGTAATCGCCGAAACAATGGCTTGGTGCGTCACCGGATAAAGCCCCAACACCATGCCAATCGGGAAGCCGGTAAAAGCAACGGCCTCCCCCTCTTTCACCTTGTCTGAATCTTCGATCACCAAGGCGGGCAATGGTTCACCACTGATTTTTAAAAGCGCCAGGTCATGCTCCGCATCAATTTCAACCAAGGTTGCCGGCCTGGCCTTTGCTGACGCACCCCGACCCACAAAAATAACCAACGATTCTTTTTTTTCCGTATTTAATTCTTGCGGAACAACATGCGCATTGGTAATGATATGAAGACCATCTCCGACAGCGAATCCGGTACCCAGAAAATTAGCCGGCGGCGCGCGCGTATGCAACAGCGTTCCGACAGCCACCACGGAAGATTTAACCAACTCTATGGTCTGGGAAAGATCACCCGCAAATGCAACACCGCAATGACAGCCTAGCGCCACAAAAAAAGTGCATATTAATTTAATCGCATGCTGTTTTGCCCGGCTACACGTGCGCCGCACGGATAACAGACAACTAAACAAACGATTTAGGTACAATCTTCCCACGGGCAAATTCATGATCTTCAACTTGACAATTCCTTTGGCAGCACAACGATTGAACATATCACTGGCATTCACTCCCCGAAAACCACGTTAAATATTGCGCTACCGATTGTGCACCCGTGTTGATATCAAAACAAGCGCGACAACAATAAATAGCGGCTCAAAAAACAGGTTATTCAAACCTGATAAACCGAACCAGCATTACTTCCAGATTGACCAGTGCATTTATCAGAATTCATAGTAATCCCTCCCAAACATACTATATTGAATAGAATAATATTTGTATTTCAAAGTAATTAACACGCACAAATAAAATATAATCACTCGCAAAC
>JBIIMQ010000192.1:0-2885 GCA_044337935.1 Candidatus Nitrotoga sp. | reverse complement strand
GGGTCGGCTTGGGTCACGCTTGCAACGGTAAGCGGGAATAATTTGGTCAAGCGCACGGTAAGCTTTGCTGCATACACCACCGATCGGATTCGGATAAATATCACGAGCGGACTCGACGGCTGGTCTCGTATCACCGAAATCGAGGCATGGAGTGTTGTTGCCTCTGGCGTCCCCTCAGACACTACTCAACCAACCGTACCGACAGGACTCACTGCCACATCGGTTAGTTCAACCCAGATAAATTTAAGCTGGACGGCCTCGACGGACAATATTGGCGTAACAGGCTACAAAGTTTATCGTGGAGGAACGCTAGTTGGGAGTCCGGTCACGACGAGCTATAGCGATACGAGTTTGACTGCTTCAACCAGTTACAGCTATACCTTAGCGGCGTGCGATGCCGCGAACAACTGCTCGGTGCAGTCAAACCCGGTTTTGGCAACTACGATGCCTGCAACGTCGAGTAGCAACGTCGCGCTCGCCAGTGTCGGGGCGGTGGCTTCGGCGTCAAGTACATACAGTAGTGGTTATCCGGTGGCGGCGGTCAACAACGACCAACGCAGCGGTGCCAACTGGGGTAATGGAGGAGGCTGGAATGATGCAACGTACAACGTTCGACCTGACTGGGTACAAATTAATTTTAATGGAACTAAAACAATTGATCGAGTGGTGGTTTATACGCTTCAGGATGATTATACCAACCCGATTGAACCAACTGATACGTTAACTTTTAACACTTATGGCATAACCGACTTTACAGTTCAGGGCTGGGATGGTTCGGCTTGGGTCACACTTGCAACGGTAAGCGGGAATAATTTGGTCAAGCGCACGGTAAGCTTTGCTGCATACACCACCGATCGGGTTCGGATTAACATTACCAACGGGCTTGACGGCTGGTCTCGTATTACTGAAATCGAAGCGTGGGGTAATTAGTAATTCCTTGACGTAAAGCTGGGTAGTAAATTAACTCCGCACATGTTTGGTGGAGTTGATGTACAGAATATTCGTAGTACCATTAACCCAATCTTTCATTAAGTAAAAATTCATTCGTACTAGCATATTGAACTTGGATGATTTAAATTTGTAACGCATGAAATTTTCCAGTAATTGTCGTTTATGTCCGCGCTTGGCAAACTTTCTGGATGAGGTACGTCAAGCTCATCCGGATTATTACGCTCACCCGGTACCATCCTTTGGTGATGCACAGGCGCGTTTGTTAATAGTGGGATTGGCGCCCGGCATGCACGGTGCGAATCGCACAGGCCGCCCGTTTACTGGCGATTTTGCCGGCAAGCTGTTGTATTCCACCCTGTATCAATTTGGTTTTGCCAGTCAAGCCGAGCCTTTGAACTTGGCAGGTCAGGTTAATGCCGAGCTGGTTTTAAGCGATTGTCGCATCACCAATGCCGTGCGTTGCTTGCCGCCACAAAATAAACCGGAGCCTGCTGAGATACGTCAGTGCAATCAATATCTGGTGGAGGAATTGGCTGCTTTACCGGTGGGGGCGGTTGTGCTGGCTTTAGGGTCAATTGCCCATCTGGCGGTGTTGCGTGCGCTGGATTTGCAAATTAAAAACTATAGATTTACGCATGGAGCGCGGCACGCGTTTCCGAACGGTTTAATGTTGTATGACAGCTATCATTGCAGTCGCTACAATACTCAGACCAAGCGCCTGAACGAGGCGATGTTCCATTCCATTTTCAGCGCAATCGTTTCATATTTGTACAGCCTTGATTCAAACAATAGCCGCCTTGACCCAGCCAATCGAATTTGACATTAAATCGTTTGTCGCCAGTCTGCCTTTACTGCCTGGTGTGTATCGTATGCTGGATAGTCATGGGCAGATTCTTTATGTCGGCAAAGCCGGACAACTTAAAAAACGCGTTGCATCTTACTTCCAGAAAGTAAACATTTCGCCGCGTATCAGGTTGATGGTGTCGCATATTGCCCGTATCGAGGTGACGGTTACTCGTTCCGAGGCAGAGGCTCTGCTGTTGGAAAATAATTTAATAAAGGCACTAAAACCGCGATACAACATACTTTTCAGAGATGATAAATCTTATCCATACATTGTGTTGACCGGGCATGACTTTCCCCGGCTGGCTTATTATCGTGGCTCGATTGGCAAGCAGCATCAATATTTCGGTCCTTACCCGAATTCGCATGCCGCCAAGGAATGCATACAGTTACTACAAAAAATTTTTCGTATCCGTACTTGCGAGGACAGCACATTTTCCAATCGCACTCGCCCTTGTTTGCTTTACCAAATTCATCGCTGTACTGCGCCTTGTGTTGGGATAATTAGCCGACAGAATTACGCGGCCGATGTGCACAATGCTAATTTGCTGTTACAGGGCAGGCAGGGCGAGGTGGAAGGTGTTTTGCGCCAAGCCATGGAAAATGCGGCAAATACCCAGCACTACGAGCAGGCTGCCGTATTACGTGACCAATTGCATGCACTACATACGGTTCAGCAAAAACAATTTATGGAAAGTGGGCGTGCAACGGATGCGGATATCGTGGCTGTAGCTGAATTGAATGGCGTGTTGTGTGTGAATCTGGCTATGGTGCGTGGCGGCAGACATCTGGGAGATAAGAGTATCTTCCCGCAAAATGCCGAAGGGCAAGTACCTGAAGAAGTGCTGTATGCTTTTTTGGCGCAGCATTACTTAAACCACAGTGTGCCGTCGCTCATTCTTACCAGCATACCTCTAGCGGTAGGTGCCCTGGAGGAGTTGTTGGGTAAGCAGGTGGGGCATAATGTGAAAATACGCCACAGTGTAAGCGGTGAACGGCGCCAATGGTTGGAGATGGCACTGAAAAATGCTTCGTTGGCGCTGCATCAGAAAGTAGGTCAGCAGGCTGGGCAGCAGGCACGTTTGGAAAAA
>JBIIMQ010000191.1:0-2937 GCA_044337935.1 Candidatus Nitrotoga sp. | reverse complement strand
AGTATGCGTTCATGGCAATTCTCCTGAAAGACGGCAACCTACCCTTAGCGTGAATTCGCCAATGTCCGATATCGGGAAGCGCAAATCAAAGCAAGCTTAGATTTTTGGACAGCAGAAGTTAATAATCCATCAAACTAAGCCTGATCAAGTCTGAACTACTACAACTCATCAGCACCCCCGTGTTGACAGGTTCTCTCTTTAATTATTTCGCCCATAACGGCTGTCTTGACCGCCTGTTCGGTTTGTTGAGTTTGGTTAACTCTTGTCAGATGACGTCACGATTGCTATAGCTAATTCATGAGTCTGCCTGTTTGGATTTTTAGGAGATTGTGCATGCATCGTCGGTGCAGCCGCCGTGTTTGTCAGTGTGTTGTTCTTGATGCTGATTGTGGTGGAGATCGGTCGTTGCCTCGCTTACCAATTGGCCAATGATTGCTCCAACGCGTATATCACTCATGCGTCCAAAGTGATTAAGCCGAATACGTCCCTGCCGGTCCAGAAGAATCAATGTCGGTGTGCCGCGCATGCCAAATGCGTCCATGGTATGCGGAATACTGCCTGTTGTTGATGGTCGATCCACGGCAACGGGGAAGCGGATACGGTATTCATGAATGAATGCTTCCAAAGCGACAGGTGTCATTGCATTGTGATGTTCAAAGACAGTGTGGATGCCGATTACGGCAACGTCTTCCTCCGGAAAAATATCATGGATGGCAGTGGCTTGTGGCAGGCCATGTGATACACAGCCGGGGCATAACATTTGAAATGCGTGTATTACCACTACGCGCCCACGTAATTCCGCAAGCGTAAGTGGGCGTGGCGTGTTGAACCATTGGGTGACTTGTAGTTCCGGAGCGATTGGGTATGTGTTAGACATGCTGGTTTTCCTGAATTAAGTTGTATGTTTCCGGGAACGCCTAGGCCATTCCCGGAAAAGTTGTTATTTAGGCAGCCGGGCGTAAATTTACTTTGGGGAAGTCAATCGGAACCTCAAAGGCCAGATTTACATAATTAGTGAAAATGTTCAATGCGACATGAGCCATAATTTCGACGATTTGCTCGTCGTTAAATCCTGCATTTTTCACTTCCGTGATGTCGGCATCGGTGATTTGCGCACGGTTGGCAACAAGTTTCAGGGCAAATCGCAAAGCAGCGGCGGTTCTGGCGTCATCAGACTGGCCGGCTTGAGCGGCCGACATCTCAGCTGCGGTAGCGCCGGCATTTTGCCCCAGTACAGTATGAGCAGCCAGGCAATATTCACAACGGTTTTTATCGGCGATTGCGACTGCAATTTTTTCTCCAAGTTTGGCCCCCAGAACACCGGAGCCAAGTGCGCCAAAAGAACCCCACATACTTTTGAGTGCTGCAGGTGAATTGGCTACTGCGCGGAACATGTTTGGCACAACACCGAATGCGCCATTGATTTGATTCAGAACAGCTTTGCGATCTTCCGAGGCTTCGTCGGTTTTGATAAGTGGAACACGGGACATGATAATTTCCTTATTTATAAATTGGTTGAGATAAATGTGCGGCGAGGCTCCAAAACCAGGGGGCGCACGCCGTTTTTAGTTATGCAATCCAGCAATTAGAACTGGTCCTCACGAATGTACGGGTGACTCCAAAGGATGGTTTGCAACAAGACTGACTTGACCCAGGCAGCGTGCATTTTTTCGACATCGGCTGCGCTTGCCCCTTTCTTTGCAAGGAAGGGTTTGAGCGTTGTCGTCACAGGGATTGTCAGTGCAGGTAGATAACGGAAGTTAATTTGGGACACGCTTTTAACGTGATCCGTTTTATTTTTCTTCATCTTGCTGTGACGAAGGCCAATCTCATACTGATAATCGAGCCATGCCTGATCATAGTTCGCATCAGCCGTATCCAATATCCACTGGCCGAATCTCTTGCGGACTGCACCGAGGTAGTCGCCATCCGGCTGTCCTGTTTTGACATTTTTAAAGTATTCGACCAGTTCAGGCGTTGAAGCGACAAACCCGTACCAAACGTCCAGAATTGCATCTGTTTGGTCTGCCAAAATTTCCTTGCTTTTACGCAGGTAGAGTACATCCTCATTGGTAAACAGAAGAGCTTTTTCCAGTGATTCCAAGTCTTTGATCGTATAGGGTGCAGCGGCAACCGATTTCTGGCCGGCTGTATAGCCTGGAATTTTAGTCGGTAGACTGGAATTGGGTCCGCTGTGGGCAGTTGCAATTGGAGCGATTGCGCCAAAGCAAACCGATAAAGCGAGTGAGAGCAAGCTTTTTTTCATGAATAAATCCTTTAGTCAGTGGTAATAGAAAATTTTAAAAAAATGGATCAGTAAATAGAACTGTTTGTTTTAATGGCTATAATTCATATAGGACTCCTAATTATGATAATTAAAAAAAGTAGGGTGTTGCTTAAACGTGTTCAAGCTCCCGCCAATTTTTGGCTACAACATTTTTCAGGGCGGGTTCATGTTCCTGGCAATCAAGTCGTAGCTGGCTGACGGATAATGGTGCGTCGACCAATGTGCAATGGTGCGGTGCTTTATTATCAGTGTGTTTGTTTACGGCAAAATAGTTGCAGGTAACGCAAGCACGGATTTCAGGGAACCGATCCGATTGCTGTAATTTTCCAATCAATATCAGAAGAGACTCGAAGAGGGCATCCTGAGTGGATTGGGGCAGATCGGAAGCAGCTTTGTGTGCAAAACCAACTGCGTCGGAAATCCTTGTAGCCAAATCCTGGCCTGATTTTGTCAGCTTCAATGCAACAGCGCGCCCGTCGGTAGAATCACGTCCCTTTTCGATCAAACCCTTGGATGTGAGCGAAGCAATAGAATCGCTCGCGCTGGCAGCCGTTACACCCAGATGTTGGGCTATCCATGACAAACGCACCCCGTTTTTGCGTGATCCTATAGCCTCGAGGATATCCACTTGTGTCGGGTTAAGCCCCTCA
>JBIIMQ010000190.1:0-2945 GCA_044337935.1 Candidatus Nitrotoga sp. | reverse complement strand
AGTGCGACATTGTAGTCAAACGTATCGCCGAGATTGGTATGTTGCACCCCGTTGGTTGCTACCGTATAGAGGATGCTGCTATCAAATGAGATTTTCCCCATGGCGCGGGTAAAGGAAAAGCCAAGAGCAGGGTTCCACGCACCACCGCTGGGCTGGGAATGTGTTTCCAGCTTTTCACTTTGGCCGTGGTGGTTGATACCCTGAACGTTGGTTGTACCGGGGGTCGTGAGTGCCATAACCACTGATAAATGGTTTAGATTGTCATCGCTATGAAAAAAACGATATTGGCTAAACAGGGACGCACCACCAAATCCACCCGGATCACCTTGCCTAAGCACTTCATCGCCGTGTTCATTGGGTGAGCGCAGGTCATAGCGTTGCACATAAGGAAGTCTGATACCCAGTGTCCAGTTGTCGTTTATTCCATAGGCCGCAAATACGGATGGTACGAGAAGCGATTTAAGGCTGTGAACATCACCATGGGCATCGTCGACTGCGTTGTTTTTCAAACCCAGAAGGGTGGAATCCGAGGCACTGTTAAAACGTGTGAATTGAGTAATTAAACCTCCTGCCCACATGCCGGCGGGAAGAGTGATTCCGGTTTGAGTGATAATCGGTGAGGCGGTACCAATGCCGAAGCCCATGGAGCCATGATCGGCCCGGGCGGTGTTGCTGTTGAGGGTGAATGTTGCTGCTAAATACAGAAGTAGCGGAATTTTTTTTGAAATAATCATAATGTGTCTCTAGTGATTTATAACGATTGAATACCCATTGCACATTGAGATGGGATTCATAAATTTGAGTTGCTAATTTGTTTTTTGCGTCGCGATATAATTCAACGCTTAAATGATTGCCTGCAATATTTTCAGTAGAGTCGGAGGGTAACCTAGTTCACCAAGTGTGAGAATGCGTCAAATTGTCGCACCGGATGATTCAATTGGTGGAGGGTGGCTCAATTTTGTTCATACAGGTTCGACGGGTAGATTTATTCCTGAATTGCAGCTGATTTTTTTGATATTTCCATTTCGATCAACCGCGTGTATATTGGAAACCCGACTTTAACGAATACAGGATAATTTCAATGAATAGGCTAATGTATGTACTGTTTTGTTTTGTAATGTCCTCTTTTTTGGTTGGTTGTGCTACTACCAATGGCACTACCCCCAATGAAAAACGGCAAACTGTTATGTCGATGCAGGAAAAAACTTTGTCGGATCTTTATAAAGTTAAGCCGCATGTAAAATCAGAAATTGCATCGGCACCGGGTTATGCGGTTTTCAGTAACGTCAACGTGAATGTAATTTTTGCTTCGCTGGGCGGTGGGTATGGTGTGGTAACTGAAAAAGGGGGCAAGCGTACGTTCATGAAGATGGCTGAAGCGGGCATAGGGTTAGGCCTCGGTGTGAAAGATTTCCGCGCTGTATTTGTTTTCCATGACCGTGCCACCTTGGATAAATTTATATCCAGTGGTTGGGAGTTTGGCGGGCATGCTGATGCTGCTGCCAAGGCCAGTGATAAAGGTGCTGCTGTAGGAGGTGAGGTGTTAATCGACGGCATAACAATTTATCAGCTAACAGAAAGTGGATTGGCTCTTCAGGCTACCGTTAAAGGTACCAAGTATTGGAAAGACGACGAACTAAATTGATGATTAGCGGCGTTCCGAAATACTCGGGATGCCGTCTAATTCCCCGCAAATTTACTTTCCCGGTTAGCTCGTTGTTGTGACAGGTATTGCATCTGACTATAACAATCACAAATCGGGCTGCGTGGTCAGAGTCGTTACCGTCGAAATATATAGGTTATGCATGAATAATAATGGCAAGAAAGTGACTCTGGTTATTGTTACGGTTGCTATGGTGTTGTTGCTCGCCTTCTTGTTTAGAGACAATCTTGCTTCCGCAGTGCAATGTGCTGATGGTATGCGTAATCCCGTAACCATTGATGGTTTTACTGCTAAATATTGGGCCACCGCTGCCAAGTTTGAAGCAAGCATTGCGGATAAAGGGGGATTGTCAGTAAAACTGGCGGTGCCCCAACTTCAAGCTGTATCAGCTGCTTTGCAGCAGGCGAATAAATTCAGAAAAACTGTAATAACCCGATTTAATAGTTGCGCAATCACAAAGTTGCAATATGCTGAATATAACCGTAATTTCCAGAAAATGGATGACTTATCGAAGCAGATTGAGCGCTTGGCTTTGGCTCCAACTTTGACTGATGGCGACAAGGCTGAGCTAAGTAAGTTGGTTGATGAATATGTTGCGCTTGGCCAGCAGCTCTCGAAAAATTCCACGAGTCAGTAATTATGGTCGGATTATCTTTTTATTTCGTCACAACACAAAGTAACTGTAGAATTTTTGAAGCTGAATCTGCAACCATCAGTTAAGAATGGTTTTAAGGGCCGGTAGCAATAATTCTGTTTGGCTCATCCGTTAGCATTAATAGTCGGTGTATCCTTTTTCTCCCGGTGTATAGAAGGTACTGAAGTCTGGTGATGTTAATGGGCTGTCATTGCGCAGTTTTTCCACTAGGTCGGGATTGGATATGAATGGGCGGCCGAATGCGACAAGGTCGCCACGTTGTAAATCGAGATCGGCATTCGCCCGAGCCAAGTTATAGCCGCCTGACAAAATGTATTTCCCTTTGAACGCGGCTCGTATCTTTGCCTTCAATGATGGGCTAACTTCCGGTGCGCCTTGTGAGCTGTGATCCACGATGTGGATATACACCAAACCGATGTTGTTTAATTCGGCAATCAAACGTTCATGCAGTGCGTCCATTTCAGCATCTGGACCCATACCATTGAAAACACCATAAGGTGAAATGCGCATCCCGAGGTGATCTGCGCCAATAGCAATGGCAGCAGCTTTGGCAACTTCCACGGCGAAGCGGATGCGATTTTCAATGCTGCCGCCCCAGCGGTCAGTGCGTTGATTGGAAGCTGTGTT
>JBIIMQ010000189.1:0-2966 GCA_044337935.1 Candidatus Nitrotoga sp. | reverse complement strand
CGGAATGTTGCCGGTGATAAGCCGAAGCGTGTCGCGAGCCCATTGATGGGCTCCCCCTTTTTTCCTTTGTAAGTTTGCCACGATACCAGCGGCAAGTTGTTGCTTGCCAGATTGCTATGGAAGGTTTCAACTTTGTCCACGGGCAGCAGTAACACGCTGGAATTTTCCTGCAGGATTACCGGACGGTTGTGGGCTGGATTCAGTGCACGGAACTCGTCCAGTGTGATGTCTGCCAATCCTGCGGCAAGCTCCACATCAATATTTTTGGGCGTATTAACCGCAACGAAATACGGCTGATCCGGAACAGGATGCAGTGATAATCCGAAGCTGGATGGATTGCTGACAATGTTCTTTATCGCTTGTAATTTGGGCACGTAGTTGCGAGTTTCGGACGGCATTTTCAGGTTGGCATAATTTTCCGGCAGACCCAGTTTGCGGTTATGCGCGAGTGCCCTTTGGACTGCGCCTTCGCCCCAGTTGTACGCGGCCAATGCCAATTCCCAGTCACCGAATATGCCATGCAGCTTCTGCAAATAATCGAGTGCGCCTAGGGTTGCGCTGATGATATTGCGTCGCCCGTCATACCACCAATTCTGTCGCATGCCAAAATGCTTGCCGGTAGATGGGGTGAATTGCCAGATACCAGAGGCGCTGGATGTGGAATAACCGCCGGGATTAAAGGCACTTTCAATCATGGGGAGTAATGCAATTTCAGATGGCATTCCGCGCCGTTCGACTTCTTCTACAATAAAGTGGAGATAGCGTTGTCCCCGTTCGGTCATGCGTTGTATGTAGTCCGGGCGCTTTGCGTACCATTGCTCGTGGTTTGCCACCAATGGACTGTTTGATTTATGTAATGCGTAACCGTTACGGATTCGTTGCCATAAATCATTTTGTGGAAGGTTGGTTTCCGTAATCAGCGTTGAATCGGGGCTAACGGAAGCGGCTGAAGGTTGCGGTACGGAATCGGTTTTTAATTGTTCGGACGGGTTGTCGGGCGGGGTATTTAAAGAAACATTCTCTTCCGCATGAACTACAGATACCGCGTTGAACGCAATAAATGTAGATAAAGCGAGCAGGTGAAGTTTAATTAATTGCACTAGTAATGTCCTACGAAAAAATGTTGATGGTTGCCGCAGATGAAAGAGCGCTGTAATTAGTGATTGAATCAATTGATCACGGGGGTATTGCCGGGTAACGGGGGTTCTGAATTGTGATCACTTGAATTGTCGGTATCTGACGATTGCTCCTTTGCTTTAAGTAATGCTTGTTCAGTTAGCATTATATTGCGACTTTGGGGAGTTTCCAGGCTGATCCGGCCAAGCGCGCCGGTGCGAAAATCCTGCAGCAGCATGAGAGCGGCCTTTTCCAGATTTGGAATGCCACCTTTTAGCAGGTAACCACGCCGCTTTGCAACTGCTTCAACGATGCCAGCACCATCCAGCCCATCAACAGGGAATCCATAACGGTTTACCAACAGGTTGGGGTAGTTTGCCAGCAGAATATCACCCAGAAAACCGGCCACTTCTTCGTCGATGATGGCATTTCTTCCCACTGCATGGCTTGCAGCCAGCATAAAACCATCGCTGTCATATTCAATTTTTGGCCACATTAAACCTGGTGTATCGATTAATGTCATCCGTTCATTCAAATCGAACCCCTGTTGATTTTTAGTCACGGCCGGTTCGTCTCCAACCGCTGCTACCCGGCGTTTCAGCAATGCATTAATCAGAGTGGATTTGCCAACATTGGGGATGCCCATAATCATCATGCGTAGCGGTTTAAGTCGGCTGTCACGGTGCGGAGCAAGCATCCTGCATAAGCCGGGAACCTTGGCTACATCCCCCGGTTTTTTGCAAGATAGCGCTACGGCTTTAATTCCATTTTGTTTATTGTAAAAGTTTAGCCACGCGGTAGTGACAGTAGGATCTGCCAGATCGGCTTTATTGAGAATTTTCAGGCAGGGCCGATGCCGGTGTAGACGCAGTTCCTTGATGACAGGATTACTACCCGCTTCGGGCACGCGGGCATCCAGTACTTCTATTACTACATCGGCGTACTCCATCGTTTCGGACGCTTTTTTGCGCGCTGAAACCATGTGTCCCGGAAACCATTGAATGGACATTTATAATCAACTGCCTACTTAAACTCACATTTTACTCTTCACAGACTGATACGTCATGTTTGTCATTGCATCATATTGAAAAAAGAAATTGCTTAAAGATATTCATAGTCCCGGATTAGTGCTGCCTGTCCATAGTATTGACCATCGAGTGTTAACAGATTCCAAACCGTGGCGTTACGAATCATGAAACGTCGACCAGACTTTGCGATACGGATTCCGGAATAATTACTGATGTATCCATGCTTGGTAACTGTAGCCAGCAGTTTGGCACGTTCTTCCTGGTTGATAACTTCTGCAGACAGGCGTGACGGTAGAGCGGTGAATTCATCCCAGCTCATCTCGAATAAATCCAGAGCTCGCTGGTTTCCATAATTGAAAATTGGATCTGTCCCGATGCCATGGGAGAGAACTGCGAATGGAGCTGTAAAAAGTGCTTCAACAACGTTTTTTTGGCCGATGGCTTCATTAAAATCGGGTTCCCCTGTCCAGTGCAGGTAACTTGCACGCAGGATTTCAACGTGATGTGTCAGAAAGATGGGATTGTCGTTGTTTAACATAGAAAAAATGGTTCTCAGGAGCTGGGTGATAATTGCTGCTTTTTGACACAGGAGGGCATCACTTTATTGCATTCAGTAGTCTTGTTATGGCGTTTTTGACGATTATTTTACTGTATCAACTGCATGATTCTGGTAAACACTCGTTTTTAGTGTCATTGATGCTTTGGTAGTAGAATTCTGCTGTGGTCGATCTTGTTTGTAAACACTGGATATGGCTTTGTATAGTTCATAGAATTGGCTGTACCAAATGTTTATTTGGTGGATGGCGTGATTTTTTTGAATCG
>JBIIMQ010000188.1:0-2972 GCA_044337935.1 Candidatus Nitrotoga sp. | reverse complement strand
TACACCACCAAGACACCCATTACTTCCGCCGACCTGCTCAATGACCGGGTATTGCCGTTCTTCGAAAAGCAGTGATTGGGGATGCTGCGCATCCTGACCGATCGTGGTACGGAATACTGCGGCAAGGTGAAGCAACACGATTATGAGCTATTTCTGGCGGTGAATAATATTGAGCACACCAAGACCAAGTCGGCATCACCACAAACCAACGGCATTTGCGAACGCTTTCATAAAACCATCTTGCAAGAGTTCTATCAGGTTGCGTTCCGCAGGAGGCTTTACCTGACATTAAAAGAGCTGCAGGATGATCTGGATGAATGGCTGCATTACTATAACCACCACCGTACACATCAAGGCAAGATGTGCTGTGGCAGAACACCCATCGAACCCCTGATTGCCGGAAAGGAGATTTGGAACGAAAAAGTTGATAAACTGAACTCGATCTAACAGTCACCGCTCAACTCAAAATCGGTAACTGTCAGATGAAGTCTGAACTACTACAATCCAGTTTGTTGATTGCTATGGATATGGGTTTGTTGTTAATTATATAACGTGCTGAAATTTAATTTAGTCCGACATCTGTAGTAGTAATTTTATGTCCTGTACCAATAATTCGGCGCGCTGATTGTAAGGGGACAGCAGGACGGGCTTGCCATTTTTACCGATCAGGTAGGTGCCATCGGAGTGGTCCAGTATATAGCCGCCTTTCTCCATTTTTTTTTCATAATTGACAGCAAATATTTTGGCCGTCTGTGCTGTAGTTTTGGCATCACCGTATAAGCCCAGAAAAGACGGGTGAAAATAGGGAACGAATTTAGCTAATACTTCGGGGGTGTCGCGTTCGGGATCCAGTGTGACGAATAGCACTTGCACTTTTTCTGCATCGTTTCCAAGCAAGCGCATTACTTGTGCCAAGTCGGCCAGTGTGGTTGGGCAAATTTCGGGGCAGTGGGTATAGCCAAAAAACATTAATACCACTTTGTTTTTGAAATCCGACAGGCTGCGTATTTTGCCAGTGGGATCGGTGAGGTGGAATTCCACCGGTTTTTCCGCATACCGCCAACTTACATCAATGGCTTGAAATGGTGCGGGCGGTACGGATTTCCCGCAACCGGTGATCAATGAAATGAGTATTAGCAAAAGCAGGTTGCGCATTTATTTCTCCTTGCAACGATTGGCAGTTGCGTTGATGAATAATTGTATGGATACGGGAGTATGCATGTGCGTGAGCCAGCCAGCATACTTGTTGAATTGGACGAGCCGTGAGCCCGGGTAATTTCGGTATTGATTTTTGCAGATATTGATTAACGGCACGGCGATGAGCGGTTGGTTGATACGTCAGCGAGCGCGTTTCTCCATGCAGGCTTGCAGCCCGGTCAGGCACAGTATTTCCAATGATCTGTTGCGCACGGTGATGAGTTTGCTTTCTTGTAACTGCGAGAGTGCGCGGCTGACGGTTTCCAGTTTTAATCCAAGGTAGCTGCCTATTTCCTGTCGCGTCATACGCAATTGGAATGATGTGGGCGAATACCCCCGGATTGCAAAACGTTGCGATAAATTGAGCAGAAAAGCGGCCAAGCGTTCTTCCGCGCGCATTGATCCGAGTAGCAGCATGATATTCTGGTCGCGCACGATTTCGCGGCTGAGGATACGGTGCAGGTGTCTTTGCAGGGGTGGGAGTTCACGGCTCAGGTCTTCCAGACGATTGAAGGGGATTTCACACACTTCACTGTCTTCAAGTGCAACGGCATCACAGGTGTGTGCATCGCTGCTAATGCCATCCATTCCGATGATTTCCCCTGCCATTTGGAAACCGGTGGCTTGCTCGCGCCCGTCTTCGTTCAGAATTTGTGTTTTGAAGAAGCCAGTACGGATTGCGTACAGTGCCTGGAATTTGTCCCCGCTCCGATACAGGATGCTGCCATGGCGATAGACCCCTTTGCGGGCGATTAAATCGTCGAGGCGTGCCATTTCGACATTACTCAGGTTAACGGGCAAGCATAATTTGCGCAAATTACAGGTCGAGCATGCAGCTTTAAGTGAATTGCCGGGAACTGGTTTATGCATGATATGGATTTCTACATGAGTATTCGATATGCTGCACTTGGGGCGTGATCTCGGTCGAAAATTATATGCTAATTTTGATATATATCAAGTCTAAAATTATCCGTTAAGTAATGTGATGTCCCGGCAGATGTATTCAGAGTAAAGTCATTACTACTTGAAGTAGGATGGTTATCCAAGTGTGTTTTTGATATGGCAAGTTATTGAAAATTTGCAGTTATAATTTAAAATTGGTTGTGTATAAATGTGCTAACATACCAAAGTATAATTAGAACGGTGGCTCCGTATAATGCAATAAAATATACATTGTTAAAAATAATGCGGAATTTTGTCAGCAATTATTTTTAATAATTAAGTGTGAATTTTGGCTACGAATGAATGTCGAGTGTAAGGTTGGCAAGTTGGGGCGTATGTATAGGGGGGGCGATATGACTATCCAAGAAAATCTGAGAGGTAATGAGATACAACAGTCACATCAGAATGTTGGTGAGTTAGTGCAATCATCAGGACCTGATAATTCGCGTAGAAGTTTTTCCAAGGCTGGATTGGTAGCGTCGGGTGTGTTGCTTACTCTTGGCAGTCGGCCGGTGTTAGGAGAGTTGGCATGCAAGTCTCCGTCTGGTTTTGAGTCTGGGAACTTGAGTTTTCATGGTGCACCTATTGAATGTGCAGGTCTCTCTCCTACTAGTTATGCGAGCAATAGTGATTGGCCTTCTCCATATGTTCCCGATACAACAAACCCAACGGATGGAACCGGCTCAGTGGGTGGAACAGTCTTAATGGGTGGAACAGGCTCAATGGGTGAAACAGACTCAATGGGTGAAACAGGCTCAATGGGTGGAACAGGCTCAATGGGTGAAACAGGCTCAATGGGTGGAACAGGCTCAATGGGTGGAACAGGCTCAATG
>JBIIMQ010000009.1:0-30672 GCA_044337935.1 Candidatus Nitrotoga sp. | reverse complement strand
AGCGGGCCAGCTTGGCACCGGATACTCCAGCTTGCACGTAGATCAATCCGTCTTCGTCGATATGCATTTCGGTGAGCGCCGCATGTAACAGCAGCACTGTGCCGCGTAGCCCCCCGTCACGTACCAACAGGTTGCTGCCTAACCCCACTGCGATTATTTGTTCATTCGCGGGCAAGGTCTGTAGAAACACTTTCAAATCGTCCAGATCGGCAGGTTGATAGACTCTCTTGGCATAACCACCGGCACGCCAGCTGGTGTGCCGGGACATGGCGACGTTGCAGCGTAGCGTTCCGTGCAACTTTTCGTTAATGAATTGGGTTGGTTCGATCATGTTCATTTAGGGGATACGCCAATATTTGCGGTTATATTTTTTAGTATGCCCGCTACGCTACCGATCGAGCCCGCGCCCATGGTTACGATCACATCACCGGTTTGTGCCATATTCAGAATGGCCTGTGGCATATCTTGAATTTGTTCCACGAATAACATTTTGCTTTGTCTGGCCACACGTAATGCGTGGGACAATGCCCGCCCGTCTGCTGCCACGATGGGCGTTTCGCCTGCGGCATATACTTCGGCCAGCAGTAGCGCGTCTACGCCACTGAGTACCTTGACGAAATCTTCGAATAAATCGCGTGTACGCGTATAGCGATGGGGTTGGAATGCCAAGACCAGACGTCGTCCCGGAAATGCGCCGCGTGCGGCATTTACCGTAGCCAGGATTTCGGCGGGATGGTGGCCGTAATCGTCTATCAGCGTAAAGGTGCCGCCATTCGTCAGAGGAATTTCGCCATAGCGTTGAAAACGCCGACCAACGCCCTCGAATTCAGCCAGTGCGCTAACGATAGCATCATCGGCTACGCCGATTTCCAGCCCCACGGCGATAGCTGCCAGCGCATTCTGTACGTTATGCTGTCCGGGCAGGTTGAGTATGATGTCCAGATCACGAGGCTGTCCGTTTTGTCGGCATAGCGCGGTGAATCGCATCTTGCCACCTTGATGGCGTACATTCACGGCGCGGATTTGCGCGTTTTCGGCAAAACCGTAAGTGGTAACCGGCTTGCTGATATTGGGCAGAATCTCGCGTATGTTGGCATCATCCACGCATACCATGACCATGCCGTAGAAAGGCAGGTGTTCGACGAAATCCACGAATGCCTGTTTCATCTTCGAGAAATCATGTTCGTATGTTTCCATGTGATCGGCATCGATGTTGGTGATCACGGCCAGAATGGGTTGCAGGTATAAAAACGAGGCATCTGACTCATCGGCTTCCACTACGATGAATTCGCCGGTTCCTAGTTTGGCGTTGGTGCCGCTACTGTTAAGTTTTCCGCCGATGACAAAGGTGGGATCAAAACCGCCTTTGGCTAACACACTTGCGACCAGGCTGGTAGTTGTGGTCTTGCCGTGCGTACCGGCCACGGCGATTCCCTGGCGTAGACGCATTAGCTCTGCCAGCATCATTGCGCGCGGCACTATCGGAATATTGCGTGCGCGAGCGGCCATGATCTCCGGATTATTGGCATGCACTGCAGAAGACATCACCACTGCATCCGCATTCGCCGAATGACTACCGTCGTGCCCCAAATATACCGTTGCGCCGAGTCGTTGCATGCGTTTTGTAATTGCATTGTCGGCAATGTCAGAGCCGCTTACCTGATAGCCTAAATTGAGCAAAACTTCAGCTATTCCGCTCATGCCGGAGCCACCAATGCCAACGAAGTGGATGTGTTTGACTTTGTGTTTCATGCGGCCAGCTCCATGCATATCTGTGCAACGCATCGTGTTGCTTCTGGTTTGGCCAGCTGGCGTGCGCTTTGCGCCATACTTAGCGCGCGCTCCCGGGTGATTCCCTGTAATAAATTGGCCAGGGGCTGTGGTTTCATTTCGGTTTGCGGTAGTAGGGCAGCTGCGCCGCGTTCACTGAGGAAGCGTGCATTGGCGGTTTGATGGTCATCCACCGCAAATGGGAAAGGAATCAGTATGCTGGCCACACCGGTTGCCGCCAGTTCGGCGATAGTCAAGGCACCGGCTCGGCAAATTACAATGTCCGCCCAGGCATAGTGCTGTGCCATATCATTTAGAAATGGCCGGGATTCTGCGGTTACTGCCACTTGTTGGTAGGCTGTGCGTACCGACTCTAAATGTTGTTTGCCGGTTTGATGCAACACATTGTGGCGGGAAGTTTGCGGTAATAATGCCAATGCCTGCGGCACGCATTCGTTGATTGCCTGCGCACCCAGACTGCCTCCCAGCACTAACAGGTTAAGCACGCCGCTGCGTGCGGCGTAGCGTACAGTCGGCTCGGGTAATGTGGCGATACTGTCGCGAACCGGATTACCACACCATTCGGCTGCGGGTAGTACGTGCGGGAAACCGCTTAATACTCGCGCGGCTAATCGTGCCAGAACTTTGTTGCTCAGTCCGGCAATGGAATTTTGTTCGTGAATCAATAAAGGGCGGTGCATCAATGCAGCCATGATTCCGCCGGGAATGGTGATGTAGCCGCCCATGCCCAGCACCACATCGGGACGATGACGCAACAACGCGGCACCGCTTTGTATTAAAGCCAGCAGCAGATTTAGCGGAAGCATCAATTTGCGCAACAGTCCTTTTCCGCGCAGGCCGGAAAATCGTACATGAACCATTTTATAGCCATGTTGGGGCACCAGTTCGGCTTCCATGCTTTTGGGTGCGCCCAGCCAAATGATGCGCCAGTTTTTTGCGCGCAGATAGTCAGCCACAGCTAAAGCCGGGAAGATATGACCACCCGTTCCACCCGCCATGATCATGATCGTACGTGTCATATGGGCAGGCCTCTAATCATTCGACGGTTTTCCCAATCGATGCGGAGTAGCAGTGCCGCCGCTATGCAACTGACCACCACACTGCTGCCGCCAAAACTGAGAAAGGGCAGCGTTAATCCTTTGGTGGGTAATACCCCTGTATTTACGCCAATATTGATCATTGCCTGCACGCCTAGCCACACGGCGATACCTTGTGCCACTAGTGCGGCAAATTGGCGATCGAGATTGGCGGCTTGACGGCCAATGGCAAAGGCGCGAATGATGAGTCCGGAAAACAATAGGATAACCACGCATACACCCACGAAGCCCAACTCTTCAGCAATGACTGCCAGAAGAAAATCCGTGTGTGCTTCCGGCAGATAGAATAGTTTCTGCAAACTGCCGCCCAACCCGACACCGAACCACTCGCCGCGACCGAAGGCAATCAGCGCATGGCTTAATTGGTATCCTTTGCCATAAGGATCAGACCATGGATCCATGAAGCCGATGACGCGTTGCATGCGATAGGGTGATGAAAGGATGAGTGATGCAAACGCAATGGGTAGGGCAATTACCAGTCCGGCGAACACTTTGATGTTAAAGCCGCCAAGAAACAGAATGCACACTGCGACAGTGCAAATCACCACGAAAGAGCCCATATCCGGCTCCAGCAGCAATAAACCTCCGACCAACGCCATTACCGCAAACATTGGTAGAAATGCCTTACCCCAATGATTTTTCACCAACCCTTTGCGTACGGTGTAATCAGCTGCATACAGCACGGCAAATAATTTGATGAGTTCGGATGGCTGGAGATTAATAAAGAACAATGAAAGCCAGCGGCGGCTGCCATTTACTTCGCGTCCGATGCCGGGAATAAGCACGAGAATCAGTAGTGCCACGCCTAGCAGAAACAGGTAGGGTGCCAATTTTTGCCAGTGATCAAGTGACATTTGGAACGCTATTGCTCCGGCCACGATTCCTATGAAAATAAACAGGCCATGTCGAATTAAATAATACGCGGGCTGGAAATTCGTGAATTTGCTTGCCTCAGCCGTGGCGATAGAAGCCGAATATACGATTACCAGTCCGAATGCCAGTAATGCGATGGTTATCCACGACAGTATCTCGTCGTATTCCACCAGGGCATGGCGACGGTTGGTCAGGCCTGTGGCGAACATGCCTGCTCTCCTTGTAAAGCACATACCGCAGCGATGAATACTTCGGCACGATGGCTGTAATTGCGGAACATATCAAAACTGGCACAGGCCGGAGACAACAGTACTGCATCACCTGGTTGAGCCAGCGAGGTACTTTGATACACAGCATCGGCCATGTCATTTGCATGAACCACGGGTACGCCGCAATTCTGCAACACCGCTGCAATCTTGTCGGCATCGCGACCGATGAGTACTACAGCACGCGCATATTGTATTACCGCCGGATAGAGTGGTGCAAAATCCTGCCCTTTACCTTCGCCGCCGGCAATCAGTACGGCAGGCCGTCCCAAGCCCCGTAGTGCCGCTATGGTGGCGCCGACATTGGTTCCTTTGGAATCGTCGTAATAAACGATGTCATTGATTTCCGCAATTGGTTGCACGCGATGCGGCAACCCAGTGAAAGCGCGTAGCGCATTCAGCAATGGCGCCAGCGGCAAGCCCACGGCATGGCATAAAGCAAGGGCGGCCAATGCATTGGCCACATTATGTAACCCTGCTACCTGCAGCTCATTGGCGTTAATGACGCGCTGACGGCCATGCATTAGCCAGACGCCTTCGTCACTGTTATCGATGCCCCAATCGTACTCGGTGGGAGGCGGGGTGTTCAGTCCAAAGGTGTTCAGGATGCGCCCCGATAATGCCATGCCGGTGCTGTACTCATCATCGCGATTGAGCACTTGCACGCTGGGTTGACCATCGTTACGGAAGATGCGCGCCTTGGCGGCGATATATTCGTTTATGTCGGAATAACGATCGAGATGATCTTCGCTGATGTTGAGTACCGTTGCCGCATCCGCACTGAGCGAGGATGTGGTTTCCAATTGAAAACTGGAAAGTTCGAGCACCCAAATATCCGGATGCTGTCCTTGGCGCTGCAATAACACATCCAATACTGCGGGTGAAATATTGCCGGCCACCTCCGTGTCCAAACCTGCCGCACGGCACATTGCGCCGACCATGCTGGTGACTGTGGATTTACCGTTGGCACCGGTGATGGCAATAATTTTCGGGCGCCGATCCTGTGGCAATGATCGTGCAAATAATTCAATATCGCCCACGATTGGAATGCCCCGCGCTGCTGCCAGTGCTACGAACTGGTTATTCAACGGGATGCCGGGACTGATGGCGACCAGGTTAATGTCATGGAGCAATTCGCTGCGAAATACACCGCAGTTAAATTCCACATTGGGAAATTGCGTGCGCAATTCATCTATGGCCGGAGGGAAGTTTCGACTATCGGCAGCGCGTACCCGTGCACCTTGAGCACTGAGCCAACGCACGAGGGATAGTCCGGTTTCACCGAGGCCAAGCACCAGTATTGATTTATTTGTCAGGTTCATCATCGTAATTTTAGTGTCGTTAATCCGATTAATACCAACATCATTGAAATAATCCAAAAACGAACAACTACTTGATTCTCTTTCCAACCCTTTAATTCATAATGGTGATGGAGAGGCGCCATACGGAAGACGCGCTTGCCGGTAAGTTTGAAAGAAGTCACCTGGATAATTACCGATAGCGTTTCCAGTACGAATACCCCACCCATGATGAGCAGCACGATTTCCTGACGCACAATCACGGCTACCGTTCCAAGTGCCGCGCCCAGAGCCAGCGCACCCACGTCGCCCATGAATACTTCTGCCGGATAGGCGTTAAACCATAGAAAGGCCAGTCCCGCGCCGGCGATTGCTCCGCAGAACACCGCTAATTCGCTTGCGCCCGGAACATGTGGCATGCCGAGATATTTGGAGAAAACAGCATGGCCGGCCACATAAGCGAAAATTGCCAGCGCACTGCTGATCATTACAGTGGGCATGATCGCCAGGCCGTCCAGCCCATCGGTCAGGTTTACCGCATTACTGGTGCCAACGATAACCAGATAGGCAAATAGAATGAAAGAAAATGCGGTCAGCGGGAATACCAGATGCTTGAAGAAAGGCATGATAAGTTCGGTATGCGCGGGCAGGCTGGCGTGTTGCCACAGATATGCCGCCACGGCCACCGCAATGATGGATTGCCAGAACATTTTGGCTTTGGCAGATAATCCTTTGGGATTGCGATGCACCACTTTGCGGTAGTCATCGACCCAGCCGACCGCGCCGAAGCTTAATGTGGTGAGCAATACCACCCATACATATTTGTTGCTTAGATCGGCCCACAATAATGTGGTGATGGCGATTGAGGTAAGAATTAATGCCCCCCCCATTGTTGGTGTGCCGGCTTTTATCAGATGTGTCTGGGGGCCGTCATCCCGTACCGATTGGCCAATTTTATAGGCGGTCAGCTTGCGTATCATCATTGGTCCGACCAGGAACGAAATGGACAGCGCAGTCATCGCAGCCAGAACGGCACGCAGCGTGATGTAATTGAACACGCTGAACACGCTGAAATATTGCGATAACCATTGCGCGAATTTAAGTAACATTTTTGTTTCTTTCGGCTGGCCGGTTAAGGGGATTTGAAATCTGATGAAGTTTGGGCAGCGGTGCTTCGTTATGGTCGTTCCTCTTTCCCCCGTTTTTTTCAGTGCAGTGTTGTACGACCCGCTCCATGCGCATAAAGCGAGAGCCTTTTATTAATACCGTGCTACCAGCATCCAGGCTGTCGTCCAATACGGCGCACAAATCTTCAACACTTTCAAAGTGGCGGGCGCCCGGGCCAAACTTATGTACGGCATGAGGAGTTAATTTACCCAATGCCAATAGTTGGTTCACGCCTAAACGGAGTGCTTCCGTGCCGATTTCACCATGCAGACGAGCGGCGTTTTCACCCAGCTCTCCCATGTCGCCAAGTACCAGAATTTTTTTACCTTCACTTTGCGCCAATACGTCGAGAGCGGCATGCATTGAGGCCGGGTTGGCGTTGTAGCTGTCATCTATTAGTGTAGAGCCATGCAGCGCGGCTTTGCGTTGCAAGCGGGCGGTCACGCCGGCAAAGTTTTCCAGGCCTGCCACAATCGCCGACAAGGGAATGTGCAAAGCTGACGCTGCAGCAATAGCAGCCAGTGCGTTGCGAACGTTGTGCTCTCCCGGAATTTGCAGTTGTGCGCTGAAATTGCCCTGCGGTGTGCTCACTTCAATATGCGTTCCATAGCCCCGCACTTGCAATTGCGCATGCACGGCTACATTGTTATCCAGGCCGAATTCAATGATCGTATGGTTGCCTGCCAACTTGCGCCACAGGGGTGCATAAGCGTCATCGGCATTGATAATTGCAGTACCCCGGGGTGATAAGCCGGTGAAGATTTCTCCTTTGGCGCGCGCGACTCCCTCCACCGAGCCGAGTCCGGCTAAGTGCGCGCTGCCCGCGTTGTTGATGACGGCAACATCGGGTTGTGCCAGTTTGGTCAGGTATTCAATTTCCCCAGCATGGTTCATGCCCATTTCGATTACCGCATAGCGATGTGCGGCTCTCAGCTTAAGCAAGGTGAGAGGCATGCCAATGTCATTGTTGAGATTTCCAATTGTTGCCAATACGGCATCATCACTATTTGATGCCGCACGTAATATGCCGGCCAACATTTCTTTTACGGTGGTCTTGCCATTGCTTCCGGTCACGGCCAGTACGGGAATATTGAATTGCGTGCGCCAATGTGCTGCCAGACGTCCTAATGCCAGACGTGTGTCTTCGACCACCAATATCGGGCAGGGTGATTCGCCACTCTTGTAACTTGCGGCGTTTACCAGTGCAGCGACGGCACCGCTTTGGGTGGCATTGGCAACAAATGCGGCGCCGTCATAATGTTCCCCTTGTAACGCTACAAACAGATCGCCCGCATTGATTGAGCGGCTATCACTGGATACTGCGGTAAACAATACGTCGTGGCCGATGAGCTCGCAGCCCAATATTTGCGCGGCTTGTGATAGCAGCATCATGTCCGCACCTCATTGCGCCAGGCAAATAAAGCATGTTGGGCAACGTCGGCATCGCTGAATGGATACTTCACCCCTTTGATTTCCTGGTAGGTCTCGTGTCCCTTCCCGGCAATTAATATGACATCCGCTGCATGAGCATCGAGCACCGCTTGTGTGATGGCCGTGGCGCGATCTTCGATGATTTGGTATGTGCTATTTGCGGTTCTTTGTTCGGATGTAATGCCGGATACGATGGCCGCGATAATGTCGAGAGGCTCTTCGCCGCGCGGGTTGTCACTGGTAATAATGACAATATCTGCCAATTTGGCTGCAATCGCCCCCATCATTGGGCGTTTTCCGCGATCGCGATTGCCACCACAACCGAACACACAGATTAGTTTCCTGTCGCAGTTTTCGACGGATTCATGTCCGATGATATTTCGAACGGCGTACAACACTTTTTCCAATGCATCCGGTGTATGTGCATAATCCACCACCACAGTGGGACAGCCGATACCGTTACCGAGTGTTTGCATGCGCCCGGGTACCGCGCCGATACCAGATAATTTGCGTAGTGCATGGTTAAATGGTATGCCGGTTACCAGTAATACCGCCATAACACCTAATAGATTGGAAACATTAAATCGTCCAATTAATCTGCCTTGCAGATTACCGCTGCCCCAGCTGGAATGGATTTGTGTGCGGAATCCGTGCACATCCATGTGCAATGCGCCACCGTAAACCATGCGTAAACCGAGGCGTTCGGCCAGAGCCAAAGCATCGTCGTTCAGACCGTAACCCACCACTTCCACGCCCGTGTCCCGCAGCTGTTCAGCAAGCTCGGCGCCAAACGTATCATCCAGATTAAGCACGGCGTATTTAAGTTGTTGCCAATCGAATAATCGCCGTTTGGCCGCCGCATAGCTTTGCATGTTGCCGTGAAAATCAAGATGATCACGGCTAAGATTGGTAAGCAGCGCCACATCGAATTGCACGCCATTTACGCGGCCTTGTTCCAGAGCGTGGGAGGATACTTCCATTGCGATGGCTTGCGCGTCATGCGCGAGATAATCGGCAAACAATTCGTGCACGCGGATGGCATCGGGAGTGGTGTTCAAGGTGGGTTGCAAATCGGGATAAAAGCCATTACCCAATGTTCCGATCAGTGCTGCTTTTTTCCCTAGTGCGCAAAGCGATTGTGCGATCCAGTGGCAGCATGAAGTTTTGCCGTTGGTGCCGGTGATACCGACTATCCATAGTTTTTGCGAGGGATTGCCATATACATGGTCGGCAATCTCACCGGCATGGTGGCGCAGATCGGTAACGGCCAGATTGGGGAGTTGCCATTCTTTGTTCCAGCTAAAGCCGTGTGCTTCCCAGATGACTGCATTGGCACCGTTTGCAATAGCTTGCCCGATGAATTGGCGACCATCGGCGGTACCGCCGGGGTAAGCGACGAACGTATCGCCCGGCGCAACAATCCGGCTATCCGTCACCAGCCGTGTAACCTTTACCCCGAGGGAGGTAATAAGGTCGGAAGGGAAGCTCATACTTCTTCCTTCACGATATTGGCAGATGGCGGCATTAATATATTTCCGAGTTGCGTATCGTTGGGCACGTTGAGCAGGCTAAGTGCTGTACCCATCACGTTACTAAATACAGGTGCGGCGACCATCCCGCCGTAATATTGACCGTTATTCGGTTCGTTGATCATAACTGCCACTACCAGTCGCGGGTTGGATGCGGGCGCCAACCCGACAAAGGAAGAAATATACCGATTGACGTAACGCCCCCCCTCCAATTTATGCGCGGTACCGGTTTTACCGGCTACGCGATAGCCATTGATCTGGGCCAGTGGCGCGGTGCCGCCTGGCAGGGTTGCCAGTTCCAGCATGTTGAGTACTTTGCGTGCGGTGGTATCCGAAAATACTTTTTTGCTGCTTGCGGGTGCATCCAGCTTGAGCCACGATACCGGCTTCAATTCACCATGATTTGCAAATACGGTATAGGCGCGTGCCAACTGCAACAGGCTGACAGAAATGCCGTGACCATAGGATATGGTCGCTTGCTCAATAGGACGCCATTTCGTGTAATCATGAAGCTTACCCACTGCTTCACCGGGGAAACCACTGCCGGCTTGTGTACCAAAACCACTTCCGTTCAGGCTTTGCCAGATTGTTTCCGGTGGCAACGATAATGCAATTTTGGCTGCGCCCACATTGCTGGATTTTTGAATTACCTGTGCCACCGTGAGTGTTTCTTCGGGGTGGGTATCATGAATTTTATGTCCGCCGACCAGCATTACTCCGTTATCGGTATTGATAACGGTTTGTGGCGTTACGTTACCGGTTTCTAATGCCGCTGCCACGGTGAATGGCTTGAGCGTGGAGCCCGGTTCGAATAAATCTGTTACAGCGTGGTTGCGTAGTACTTGAAGATTGGGTTTGGCACGGTTATTGGGGTTGTAGCTGGGCCAATTGGCCAATGCCAACACCTCGCCGCTGAGCGCATCCAGTACTACAATGGAACCAGCTTTGGCATGATGCTGTTCGACCGCCTGTTTTATTTCCCGGTAAGCCAGATATTGAATTTTGCTGTCTATACTCAGCGCCAGATCGCTGCCCGGCTTGGGTGCACGGATGTTGGCGACGTCTTCGACAATTCGGCCCTTGCGATCTTTAATGACATGTTGGCTACCTGCTTTGCCGCCGAGTTGATTTTGTAATGCCAACTCCAGTCCTTCCTGGCCATTGTCATCTACGTCTGTGAAACCGAGCAGGTGAGCGGTAATTTCTCCGCTTGGATAATAGCGGCGATACTCACGCCGTAGAGAAACCCCGGGTATGCCAAGCTTTACAATTTTTTCTGCTTGTTCGGGTGGCAATTGGCGCTGGAGAAAAACAAAATTATGCTCGGTGTCGAATAAACGACTTTGTACTTCTTTTATATCCATGCCCATAATCCGCGCCAACTGGATTACTTGTTGAGAGGTTGCGTCTACATCTTGCGGATTAACGCCGATGGACTCCACCGGTGTGCTGATGGCGAGTGGTTTACCGTTACGGTCGGTAATCATGCCACGGTGTGCGTTAATACTGATGATACGACTGGAACTCGAGTTGCCTTTTTGTTGCAGGAAATTGTTGTTGATACTTTGTAAATAGACTGCACGCAAGATTAATGCCCCCATGCCGGAGAGCATCAGCACAAATAACAGCCGGGAACGCCACAGCGGTAAAGCTGTAAATTTTGCGGCCTGAATAGTGCTGGAGAAATTCATGGTTGCGTTATGGATTCATTAGGCGCATTAGTGCGGACAAATTGGATTTGTTTATTGTTGGGTAACCGCATTTGTAACTTGTTGACAGCGACTTTCTCTACTCGTGCAGGCATTGCTAAAGTGCTTTGTTCAAGCTGTAATTGTCCCCACTCCACTTCCATTAACTGCGCGTGATCTTTCTCTTTTTGTAATTCCGCAAATAATTTGCGTGCCTTGTCTTGTGAGGTCACAACACTCAGCGCGCAAATAATCACCATAAGCAGGAGAAATAATTGTGTTTTAGACATACGCTTCTCCGGTGCGCTCTGCCACGCGCATTACCGCACTGCGTGCCCGCGGGTTGGCTGCTACTTCTTGTGGGGTGGCATGAATTGCTTTGCCGATCAGGCGTAGCTTGCCACCCGGTATGTCGACGGCGCGAATTGGCAAATTGCGCGGCAATTTATCGCCTTGCGCCATGTCGCGTAGAAAGTGTTTGACCATACGATCTTCCAGAGAATGGAAACTGATGATCACGATACGTCCTCCTGGCCTCAGGCAATTCACGCATTGCGGGAGAATCCGCGCAATTTCTTCGAGTTCTTGGTTGAGATAAATCCGTATAGCTTGAAAGGTGCGCGTTGCCGGGTTTTTACCGGGTTCACGTGTACGTACGGCTTGAGCGGTAATTTCGCTGAGCTGGCGCGTGGTGGTAATAGGCCTCTCTTTGCGCGCAGTAATAATCGCTCTTGCAATCTGTGCAGCAAACCGTTCTTCGCCATAGTCACGTATTACCTCTCCAAGTAAGCTTTCATCTACAGTGGACAGCCATTCCGCTGCGGTTTGTCCGCTGCTGGTGTCCATACGCATGTCCAGTGGTGCATCGAAACGGAAGCTGAAGCCGCGTTGCTCATCATCCAGTTGCGGCGAAGATACCCCCAAATCGAGTAATACCCCGTCAATTTTGCTAACGGCCAGTTTTTTCAGCAGCTCTGTTAAGTGCGCAAATCCACTGTGTACTATGACAAAACGCGGATCGGTAATCGCCCGCCCCGTAGCTACTGCCACAGGATCTTTATCCAATGCAATTAGGCGGCCTGTTGCGCCTAGTTTTTGCAGTATCAGCCGACTGTGCCCGCCGCGTCCGAACGTGCCGTCCACATAGACTCCATCCGGTCTAATTTGCAGCGCTTCAATGGCTTCGTTTAATAAAACTGTTTCGTGCAATAGTTCGGGTGTGTGAGATAAGCAACCGCTCACAACGTGAATCCCTCCAGTTCCGGGGGAAGATCATCATGGGCAAATGACAACGCCATTTCCTGTTGCGCGATCCATTTCGCCTCATCCCACAATTCAAGTTTATTGCCTTGTCCAATCAGCATTACGCGCTTATCCAGCGTGGCATAACTACGTAAGGCAGGAGAGATCAATATGCGTCCTGCAGCATCCATTTCGACATCCTCGGCATAACCAACCAAGCGACGTTGTAGTGCGCGTATGCGTGGATTGAGAGAGGAGAGTTTAAGTAGCTTGTCGCGTATAGGCTGCCATTCGGATTGTGGATAGCACAGCAGGCAACCATCCGCATCAGCAGTGAGTATCAACTGGCTGGCGAAATGGGTCAGCAAGACGTCACGATGCCGGGTTGGTATCGCTAGCCTGCCTTTGCTATCCAGATTGAGTTGTGTTGCTCCCTGAAACATTATCGCAATCCTGTATTTTGCGTACCCACAAAAACCCACTTTCCCCCACTTTGGATCACTATATTGAAAAAAATAGGTCGGGTCAAGCAATAAAATAATATTTTTCTTTGTGCGACAAGCAGTTAGGGATGGTTGTTGATGCAAGGTTAATTTCTTTAAAAATGAATAGATTGCACAAAAAGCCTAAAGCGATTTGTGATATTCCGTGGTTTTTAGCGTTATTAAATTTGCAAAACTGAGTAGGGTATGCAGGGTCGTTTTTGTTTCATTAAAACGAAAGAAAAACTTGATAGAAGTACTACTTTGGCTGCGATTACTCGCCCCAAAGTAGTTGGACAAGACAGGGGATGAATATTGAATAAAGTGAAGCCAGCCGATAAGCCGGGTTCTGTCGTGGACAGTCATTCCTCTAGGCGTTTCGTTACCTGACGCTCAAGCAACCTACCCGCAGGCGACGCGAGCCACGTCATTGCCTGCCTATTTGGTCTTGCTCCAGATGGAGTTTACCGTGCCGTCCGTGTTACCACGTCCGCGGTGGGCTCTTACCCCGCCGTTTCACCATCGCCGTTTCCTTGCGGAACTTGGGCAGACTATTTTCTGTGGCACTTTTCATCACCTCACGGTGTCCGGCCATTAACCGGCATCTTGCTCTATGGAGCCCGGACTTTCCTCCCCGCCCTCACTTTCGGACGCGGCGACTGTCTAGCCAGCTTCATGGCGAGTGTACCACGGTAAAGAAATTAACTCCGGGAGTCGCTTGAGAATAGGTGAAGGAAGCAGTTTATTGTTTGGTGCAATGGTGACAGGGGAATTCTTGATGAATGCAAATAAAGATTTAATATAAAATGCCATAAACCGGAAGTGAATTGCTTATGACAATACATTCTTGCTGTTCGGAGTGATTTTACGATTTAGAGAGTTGGCTAACAATCAACGAAATCGGGATTATGAGGTATTGAAGGAGGCAACATACGACAGGGTAGTCGCGTGTTTTTGCCCCAAAATTAAAGAATTTTTATTGCACTATTTGCGCTATCCTGGAGAAACGATGGACTCAGTGAAATTTTATGTGGATACCTGGTTTGCCCAGGGCGTATCCTTTGACAATCTTAATCAATATGAAAATGCAGTCGAGGCATATCGGCAGGCGTTGCGTCTTCAACCGGAGCATGCGGATGCTTGGTATAACTTGGGCATTGCTTATATCAATTTAAAAAAATACGGCTTTGCAGCTTTGTCGTTTGAGGAAGCGGTACGTATTGAGCCGGAAAAAGCCGGTGCCTGGTTTAATCTTGGTGTGGCTTATTATTATCAGGATAAACGGGAAAAAGTACGGGAAATTTATCAGATTTTGCGTAAGCTGGATTTGGCAGTTGCGGAAGAGTATTCGAAAGCAGTATTTACTGAGTTCAAGATAACCCCCGGCGCACACTATAGTCCACCACCCGATGTTTGAGCGTGTCATTATTAATAATGCGGGGGGCATTTATTTGTCAGTTGTTGAGCAAGATGGATGTGATGGCGCCGAGTGTAGGTGGTTAGCGGCATGAATTTTTATGACGGTTTGTTAATTGGGCAGCCAGTTAAAAATTAACCGCCCAGATAGGCGCGGCGCACGATATCACTTCCTAGGAGATTGGCAGCGCTGTCGGTTGATGTAATCAGGCCGCTTTCCAATACATAACCGCGATGTGCGACTTCAAGAGCAAGTTTGGCATTTTGTTCAACCAGTAGAATTGAAACCCCTTGTGCGCAAATGTTGCGGATGGTTTCAAATATTTTGGCCACTATCATGGGTGCCAACCCCATACTGGGTTCGTCCAGCATTAATAGTTTGGGGCGGCTCATTAATGCGCGTCCCAGCGCCATCATCTGTTGTTCGCCGCCGGACAACGTGCCGGCCAGCTGTGTTTTGCGCTCGGCCAAACGCGGAAATAATTGGTAAATTTGCTGTAAGTCTTGAGCAATGGAAGTTTTGTCGTGACGGCAATATGCGCCCATCAGTAAATTTTCTTCCACCGTTAGCCGTGCGAATACGCCACGTCCTTCAGGAACCAACACTAGTCCCTCTTGTATAAGGAGGTGTGCGGCATGGTGTTGCAAAGGCATGTCACGGTAGTGTATGGCTCCCTCAGATGGACGTAGCAAGCCGGCTAACGCTGTAAGTGTGGTGGTTTTGCCGGCACCGTTGTTGCCGATGAGTGCGACCAGTTCGCCCGATGCCACGTCGAGGTCTATGCCTTTTAAGGCCTGAATGCCGCCGTACGCTACTTTCAGATTTCGTACCTGTAACAGTGGTTTTGGCTGGGATGCAATCATGGTCTTGATAGGCAGGCAATAATGAAGCGTCAGTTTTATGGGGTTAAATTTCTGTTTGGGCGGGAATAATGGATTCTGTTCCGAGATAAGCGGTGATTACTGTTGGGTCGCAACGGATTTTTTCTGGCGTGTCCTCGGCGATTTTTTTTCCATAATCGAGCACTGCCACGCGATCACACAGGCCGAGAATGAATTTTACATCGTGTTCAATAAGTAGCACGGTAATACCACGGGCACGAATGGATAGTAATAATTCCTTCAGGCTTTCAGTTTCGGTGGCATTCATGCCTGCCGCAGGTTCGTCCAATGCGAGTAATTTTGGATCAGTAGCCAGCGCGCGGGCAATTTCCAGTCGGCGTTGTTCGCCATAGGATAAGTTTTTGGCCAAAGTTTGGTGCGGGCGGTTTATTCCCACGTAGCTTAGTAGAGCACGCGCATGTTGTACGATCGCACGTTCTTCGATGCGTGCTGCAGCGTTGCGGGTTAGCGCACTCCAGATGCCGCCGCTGGTACGCGGGTGTCGGCCAACCATGACGTTTTCCAGTGCTGTCATATTTGCAAAAAGGCGGATGTTTTGGAAGGTGCGCGCAATCCCGGCTTGTGCTAACACATGTGGCTTGCAGTGGCGGTTATAGTCAACGCCGTCAAATGTAAAGTGCCCGCTATCCGTTTGATATAGCCCGGTTAAAATGTTGAAAAGTGTCGTTTTGCCCGCACCATTGGGGCCAATCAAACCGTAGATTTCGCCACGCCGAATGTGCAGCGAAATCTTATTCAATGCAGACAGGCCGCCAAAGCATTTGGTTACGCCGGATAGGGTGAGTAAATTAACATCGCATTCAACAGGTTTTGTCATGCACGTGTATTCCGTTACAAATGGGGGACATTATTTTCTTCGGCAACCAATTCGCGCTGCCGTTGGTTGGAAGGCCACAACCCGGCGGGGCGCCATAACATGACAGTGATTAGCGCAAGTCCAAATAACAGCATGCGCAAACTTTCCGGGTCGATAAGCGTTTTGCCAAACAGTATTTGTTGTACCGGCCCTGAACCGTGACGCAAAGCTTCGGGCAATATGATCAGCAGGATGCCGCCCAACAATACGCCACTTATGTTGCCCATGCCACCCAGTACGATCATACATAACACCGTGATGGATTCGGTCAGGTTGAAACTTTCCGGGCTGACAAAACCCTGAAAACCGGCAAATAAGCCGCCGGCCAAACCGCCAAAAGTTGCGCCCATGGCAAATGCCAGAAGTTTGATGTTGCGGGTGTTGATTCCCATTGCTTTGGCGGCCACTTCATCTTCGCGAATTGCCATCCAAGCGCGGCCAATGCGTGAATCTTCTAAACGTAGCGAAATAAAAATCACGAGCAATGTGAAGAAAAGGAACAGGTAGTAATGCTGGTGTACGGAGGGAAAAGTGAGGCCAAATAATTCATGAGTACTGCTGAATGAGAATTCACCGAAACGGATGGGGTCGATCATGCTGATGCCTTGCGGGCCATTGGTGATGTTAATCGGTGCGTTCAGGTTGTTGAGGAAGATGCGAATAATTTCGCCAAATCCTAATGTGACAATGGCGAGATAATCGCCGCGCAGACGTAGAGTTGGCGCGCCCAGTAGTACGCCGAATATACAGGCCAGCAGTGCGCCCAACGGTAGAACTATCCAAACTGGCCAATGCAAACCTAATTGAGGCGAGCTGAGCAAGGCATAACAATATGCGCCCACGGCAAAGAAGGCGATGTAACCCAAGTCGAGTAGGCCGGCATACCCGACGACGATGTTCAGTCCGAGCGCCAGCATGATATATAGCAAAGCGAAATCCACGATGCGTACCCAACCGCGTCCGAATAATGCATCGGTAAAGAAGGGTAATGCCAGCAGCACAATGGCGAGCACGACAAATGCTATCCAAGCGCCGTGCTTGTTTTTGGATGACAGATGTCTAAGCGCGTTCCGCAACACGTTCTCCCAATAAGCCGGATGGACGGAATATCAATACGGAAATCAGTACAAAAAAGGCAAATACATCTTGATAATGACTACCAAAAAAGTTACCGCTGAGATCACCGATATAACCTGCCCCCAAACTTTCAATTAATCCAAGTAGCAGGCCGCCCACCATGGCACCGCGCATGTTTCCGATGCCACCCAGCACAGCGGCAGTGAATGCTTTGAGTCCCAGAATAGAACCCATGTAATAGTGCACGATGCCGTAGTTGGCGCTGATCATGATTCCTGCCACGGCGGCCAATGCGGAACCCAGCATGAAGGTAATGGAAATTACGCCGTTGATATCCACGCCCATTAGAATGGCAGCTTGGGGATTTTCCGCTACAGCACGCATTGCGCGGCCCAGTTTGGAGCGGTGCATTAACAGCAGCAAGCCTCCCATCATTGCCAGTGCTATGAGAATAATGAGAATCTGTACATCTGTAATGGTGGCGCCAGACAGTTTATGTGAGCTGTTGGCGAGTAATAACGGGAAAGCATGGTATTCGCGACCCCAGAACATCATTGCCAGATTTTGCAGCACGATGGATACGCCAATCGCGGTGATTAATGGTGCCAGACGCGGGGCATTGCGTAATGGACGGTAGGCGATGCGCTCAATGCTATAGCCTAGTGTCATGCATGCCGCAATTGAAATGATCAGGCTGATCAGTAGTACTAGTAACGGTGGCAAACCAGATTCGATGAGCAAGCGGATTGACGACATTGCGACCATTGCGCCTACCATAACCACTTCACCGTGCGCGAAATTAATCAGGCCAAGAATGCCGTACACCATGGTATAACCCAGGGCGACCATGGCGTACACGCTGCCTTGCACGAAACCATTGACGATTTGTTGTAGTAATGTGTCCAAAGGTTATTCGCAAATAAAAAACGACACGCAAAGTGTCGCTTTATTTTTCATCCTGATCATGATTAATGCGCGGGCATGGTGGTTTTTCCGCTAATGGTTTGTAGCGGTTGCCATTTGCCTTGTTGAACTTGATACAGTGTTACCGCGCCACCTTTAACATCGCCTTTTTCGTCAAAGGCGATGTTCGCGGTCACGCCGCTAAGGGTAATTTTGGCAAGTTCGGGAAGATATTTTGTAGGATCGGCCGAGCCGGCTTTTTGCATTGCGGCGATCATTACGTTTACCGCATCGTAACAATAGGGCGCATATAGCTGAATGGGCTGTTTATATTTTTCCTCATAGCGACGGGAGAAATTTTTGCCGCCGGGCATTTGGTCCAGTGGTATGCCCGGTAGTGAAGCATAAACGCCATTGGCGGCATCACCAGCCAGCTCAATAAATTTTGGGGTGTAACCGCCGTCACCCGTTACAAATTTAACATCAAGCCCCAGCGCTTTGAGTTGCTTGACCATCGGTATGCTTTGCGGATCCATGCCGCCAAAAAAAAGTAAATCGGGATGTTTGCTCTTGATGGATGTGAGCACGGCAGTGAAGTCTACTGCTTTGTCGGTAGTGTATTCACGCGCGATGATTTTTGCGCCATTAGCTTGTACAGATTTAATGAATTCGTCGGCCAGTCCTTGGCCATAAGCAGAGCGATCATCAATAACAGCAATTTTTTTTGCATTAAGGGTGGTTGCTGCAAATTCTCCCAATGCCTTGCCTTGTTGACCATCATTGGACATTATGCGGAAAGTGGTTTTAAGACCTTGGGTGGTATAACCCAAAGCCGTTGCAGAAGGGGAAATTTGGGGGATGCCACTGTCACTGTAAATTCTGGAGGCCGGAATAGAAGTGCCGGAATTGAGATGGCCGATCACGCCATTTACTTTTGCATCCACCAGTTTTTGTGCCACGATCGTAGCTGTTTTTGGATCTGCTTGGTCATCCTCGCTGAGGAGCTCAAAATGTACTTTTTGCCCGCCGATGATGGTTCCTGTGGCGTTGGCATCGTCAATCGCCATCCGCGTTCCATTTTCATTGTCTTTGCCGATATGTGCTTGCGATCCGGTGAGAGGGGCGGAGGCGCCGATTTTCACGGTCAATTCGTTAATGCCACTGGAATTAACCGCCGGGCTTGCGGGAGAAGTGACTGGCGTTTCTGATTTACCGCAGGCAACCAACGCGGCGGCAAACAAAATAGCTAAGGGCAGGGACAGGCGCTTATAGGACATAGGAAATTTGTAACAGAATTAAGAGTGACCGGATTATCTGTAGCCCAATCTCCCTTGTCAATTTAGCGGCTTGTTTTGTATGGCGCAAAATTACTTCGCCAAACCCAACACGAATTTGACCAACTGCCGGATTTCGACCTGATTGGTGCCATTCGGGTCATTAGGAGGCATGGGCATGGAGGCCCATTTACCGGAACCACCCTTGGATACTTTCATTACCAGCCCGTCTTCCAAGTTATATTCTTTGTCGCCATAGGTATACTTGGCCGTTCTTTTGTACTTTCTGGATACTTCCATCCATGAGGGGCCAACCACCCTTTTGTCGATGTCGTGGCAATAATCGCAACCATTCTTTTTGGCGAGTGCGGGCATTCCGCTTGCCAAGGCACTACCGCCAAGCATTAAACCCATGGCAACAAGAATATTCATGATTATTATTCCCATATTGATCCCCTAACCATAGCGGCAAAAAAAGGCGGACCGGAGGCCGCCTTTAACATCCACTAACACTGAGAGTGTTTAGATTTTACCTGCTTTAACAGCAGCAAAAAGTGCTTCTGCCGCTTCATCTTCGTGGCCCTTAATATTGGTGTTAAATATTCCAGTCATAGTGCCTGCTTGAGCTTTCCATTTATCGTTGTGCGCAGCCACTTTACGATCTTCCACTTTAAAGCCAGACTTGAAAACCCCTGCCAGTGTTTTCGCGTCGCCATACTCCTTAGCAACTGTAGCCCAATCAGGCCCTACTTTATCTTTGCCAACTTCATGACAAGCCTTGCACGCGCTGGTTGCGAAGCCACTAGCCATTGCGCTACCTGCGACCATCAGACCTGCTGCTACAAACATACTAACGATGATAGATTTCATTTTTAAGCTCCATTAATTTAAGTTTTTCTACGATTTAAGACTATTAGACATTGCTGTCCATGCCATTTTAACCAACTCCCTCTTGTTTGCAAACTGTAAGGCACGAGTCAGTATGAACAATAACGCATACGAGTAATGGGTAGTTGACAAAATGGGGTTTAATTCGGTGAGGTGTAGTTGGCGGTGAGACAGGGAGGGCGTGAAATTAAATCACGTATAATGACCAAGTCGATAAATCGTTATTGGAATTACTCACTCAACATGTTTGTTTATCCTCAGATTGACCCTGTAGCCATTCATATAGGCCCTCTTGCGGTGCATTGGTATGGATTAATGTATTTGCTCGCGTTTACGTTGTTTTTATGGTTGGGGAAATTGCGAATCCGTACGTTAAATCGCCCCGGCTGGAATGACAAAATGATGGACGACCTGTTGTTTTACGGCATTTTGGGTGTCGTGTTGGGCGGTCGGTTGGGCGAGGTGTTGTTTTATAACCCAGGCTATTATGTATTTCACCCGCTTGAAATTTTCGCGGTTTGGCAGGGAGGGATGTCATTTCACGGTGGCTTTCTTGGCGTGCTTGTGGCGATGGCATTTTTTGCGCGTCAGCATAAACTTGTTTGGTTACAGTTGATGGATTTTGTGGCTCCTTTGGTGCCGCTTGGACTGGGGGCTGGACGTATCGGAAATTTTATTAACGCTGAATTGTGGGGGCGGCCAACCGATGTGGCTTGGGGAATGGTTTTTCCTAATGTCGATGATCTGCCACGTCATCCTTCGCAGCTTTATGAGTTCATGCTTGAAGGGCTGCTCCTGTTTGTGCTTATGTGGCTATATTCTCGTAAACCGCGTCCGGTAGGTTCCGTATCAGGATTGTTCCTGATTGGCTATGGTGGTTTCCGTTTTCTGGTTGAATATACGCGTAACCCGGATAACGGAATATTCGGGTTATTGAGTTTCGGTATTAGTATGGGTCAATGGCTTAGTTTGCCGATGGTGGTTGCGGGGTTGGTGCTAATGGTGTGGAGCCAGCGCAAGTTGTCTATGCCGAAAACATTTTGAGTTTAGAAAATATATATTGGAGGAACTGGAAATTTGGAATGCTATTAAGTCATGATAACTTGACAGATTTCAATAAGTTCGGCGAGCATGCACATCTTGTGCTATGGACGTATCAGCGGGATTGATGACTGAATTAATAGGGGATTGATGGGAGTAATATTATTTTGTGGCGAAGTATGTGAAGAATTATTTATTTGACCAAGCAAAATTGTCAAATAAATTGTCAAGCAAGTAAATTGCATAACATGATGTTTATCAAAAATATATTTGATTGAATGGTTCTTCTCGGAGAGTTTTAGTAATTTTGTACTGTTGACTTTATTTTTCAAACTGGACATTATGCCGTCGTTTTATCGCGTCGATTCCCTTGCGGATAACCCGCATCAAAATTAAGCATAGATGTGCTTAATGTATGCTTAAGCGATATTGCGCCGTTTAAATTACCTGTTGTATATGTGGTATGCATGCCGATGTTGTTCGAATCGGCAGTCTAATTGTTTGTTGGGGGAGCTACTTACGATGTATTGTTTTTTACGTTTGTCCGTTCTGCTTGTTGGATTAATTGTTTCTGCTAGCGGTTTTGCTGCTAATGCGGTACAGCCACTCACTACGGCTGACGACTTGGGTCCTAAAGTCGAGCAGCCAATTGAGTTTCCCCATGATCGCCATGCTGGTGACGCAGCAAAAGGTGGTATGCAGATAAACTGTATGTACTGTCACACCTATGCGCGCCGTAGTATCGTGGCCGGCATTCCACCGTTACAGAAATGTATAGGGTGCCATCAAAGCATTGAATCGGTACGGGAGACTCCTCGTATCAAAAAGTTGTTCGAATATTGGGAAGCTAAGAAGCCGGTGCCTTGGAAAAAGGTGCATGATCTTCCTGATTTCGTGCGATTTAACCATGAGCGACATGTCCAACGTTTTGTTTTCGCACAAAATAAACCGGTACAAGAGGCTTGCGGTTATTGTCACGGTGATATAAAAACGATGACGGTTGCTCGTCGCCAGAAGCCGCTCTCAATGGGGTGGTGTGTGAGCTGTCATCAGAAAGATCATCCGGTAGATGCAGCATCCACAAAGACGACTCATGGCCCGAACGATTGCTGGCAGTGTCATAAGTAAACGGCGCGTTCACAAGATAAAGATTTCCAAGAGGTATCAGCAATGATTGAAAATAGTTTTAATCGGCGAAATTTTCTAAAGGTGCTGGGGTGGGGTGGCGCTACGGTCGCTTTAAGCGGGTGTGGCAATACTTCTGTTGAAGATGGGAAGGAGTTTGTGACTTCCTATGTTCAGACGGCGGACTACATCATTCCCAGTATTGGCACATACTTTAATTCGACTTGTGCGCAGTGTGATGCCGGGTGCGGCATTATGGGGCGGGTGCGAGAGGGTCGTGTTCTTAAATTGGAGGGTAATCCGAAATCTCCAATTAATAGTGGCAAGATGTGCGGCTTGGGTCAGGCAGGAGTGCAGGCGCACTACAATCCTGATCGTATCCGGGAGCCGCTGCTGCGTAATGGCGACAGGGGTGAGGCGATAACGTGGGAAAGGGCGTTGACGTTAATTAGTGAAAAGGTTGGTGGCGTGAAGGCGGAGAATGTCGCTTTCTTGACCGGTGGTGTTAGCGGGCACGTTAAAGCATTGCTGAAGAACTATTTGGATGCGATTGGTTCTGGTCACCATTATGTTTATGAGGCGGTTGCGCCGTCAGTAATGCGTGCGGCTAATAAGAAGGCGTACGGAACAGAAATGCCGCGACTGCGGTTGGATAAGGCCAAGGTTATCGTTTCTTTTGGTGCAGATTTTCTTGGTGCGTGGGTTTCGCCAGTGCATTTCGCCCAGCAGTATGCTCGGTTCCGCAAGGCGGATAAAGATGAGCGCGGGGTGTTGGTGCAGGTTGAGTCCAAGATGACATTAACGGGTGCTAATGCGGATCGTTGGTTGGCTATACGTCCTGGTACTGAGGGGATTCTTGCGTTGGGGTTGATTAATGCCTTGGCGGTTGCAGGGGTGGCTGTGTCAGGAGATGTGGCTGCTGCCGTGAAAGAGTACTCTATTGATCGTGTGAGCAAAGATACCGGCATATCGACTGAGCATATCGGCAAACTTGTCGCATTGTTAAGAGAGCGTAGTCCTAGCTTGGTAATTGCAGGTGGCGCCGTTGAGGGCTATGCGCATGGTTCACAGAATGCAGCTGCTATTGCATTGTTGAATCAGGTATTGGGTAACGTTGGTAAGACGGTAGAGGCCTCGTTTGGTGTGCCGTTCCCGCAGATGGCACCCGCTGTGGGTAATCGTTCCGCGTTGCAGGCGCTTAATGAGAGCATGGCGCAGGACAAAGTTAAAGTGTTGTTTAACTACGGTGCAAACCCGGTATTTACCGCACCTGACTCAATGAATCTTAAAGAGAATTTAAAGAAAGTGCCATTTAAAGTGGCGTTTGCCCACTACATGGACGAGACTGCGGTAGAGGCTGATTTAGTATTGCCGTTGAATTCTGCGATGGAGGATTGGGCGACTTCGATGCCGGAATACATAGCTGATGGTGCTCAGCTGAGTATCCAGCAGCCATTAATGGAAAAGCTGTACCCTAGCACGCTTGGTGCGGGTGATATTCTGCTGGCGTTACTTAAGCACCGTCGGCCGGAAGAATACAAAGGCTATGAAGACTTTTATTCATACTTGCGTAGCGCAATGGTGGCAAACAAGGGTGCATTGGGCGGTGCGAATGAAGATGATGATACATTCTGGGATGCCACTTTAGGTCGTGGCGTGGTCAAGTTAGCGGGTACGTCTGTTGGTGTGTCGAATAATGCGTCTGCCAAGGGTTTGGTGCTCCCGGCTCCGTCTGCGGAAGATGGTGCATATCCGTTACGCCTGATTCCAGCGGTGAGCGCTAATTTACGAGATGGACGTAGTGCCAATGAACCTTGGCTACAGGAATCGCCTGATCCATTGACTACGATCGTGTGGGATAGTTGGGTGGAGATGCATCCAAAAACTGCAGCGAAACTGGGTGTGGTAGAGGGGGATATTGTAGAAGTTGCTTCAAAAAATGGTGCGATTAAAGCCCAGGTATATGTGTTTAACGGAATCCATCCTGAGGTAATTTCTGTACCGCTGGGTTATGGCCATGAAGCAATGGGGCGCTATGCAAAGGGAGTTGGTGCAAATGCCTTCAAGATTCTTGATCCTGTATTTGATAAGGAAACTGGGGAATTGGCGATGTATGAGACTCGCGTTAAAGTCAGCAAGGCTGGTCGACGTGTGATCATAGTTAAAGATGAGGGTCCTGTCGGTGGCAACCAAATGGGTAGAAAAGTTGCGGTTAGGATGACGTCTAACAAAATGAATCTTTCGGAGGAGGTGTAAAAGGTGTCTATTACCAATTTATTAGAGAACTGGTCTGACTTCCGCCAACAGCATCCGTCGGACGACAGGCCACACCGGGAATACAAATGGGCGATGAGTATAGATCTGGACGCATGTACAGGTTGTAATGCGTGTAGTGTGGCGTGTTACGCAGAAAACAATCTGCCGGTCGTTGGCAAAGAAAAATTTGCGCATGGTCATTCCCACCATTGGATACGTATTGAACGTTATTGGGATAATGACGGTCGGGAGTTCGCTGACCAAGGGGCGCAATTCTTGCCAATGCTGTGCCAGCAATGTGAGTCTGCGCCATGTGAAACAGTTTGCCCTGTCGGAGCAACCAATCACACGGCGGATGGTTTGAATTCGCAGGTATACAATCGTTGTGTTGGCTCCCGTTACTGTAACGCGAATTGCCCATATAAGGCTCGTTACTTTAATTGGTATAACTATCCAACTACAGAAAACGTGTGGCCGGAGCCGATGAACCAGCAGTTAAATCCAGATGTGACTGTACGCAGTAAGGGTGTGATGGAAAAATGCTCATTCTGTGTGCAGCGGTTGACTGTAGCCAAGAGTAATGCGCGTACTGAAGGACGAACAGTAATTGATGGAGAAGTGCAGACCGCTTGCCAACAGGCATGCCCAACTGGAGCGATAACTTTTGGTAATTTGGTCGATTCATCGTCCAAGGTTGCCAAGCAATGGAAGAAGCAACAGGTTGAGCTTAATAAAGATAAGCAGGCAAAGGATGAGGGAGAATCGGCTTCCAAGTTGCGCGGCTATCGTATTTTAGAAGGGTTGCGCACGTATCCGTCGGTTATGTATTTGGAGCAGTTGCGTGAAAGCGCTATTTAAGCAGCGCATTGGGGATGCCGCGTGGGGTGCGGCATTAAGGCTACATTCACGCAGGCACAAGGGAAGGAAATAGATAATGGGTAAAGATATACGCGAAGATATAGCTTGGGCACAGATTAATAAAGATGTGCTTAAGAGTTTGGAAACTCCAAGAAGGATGTATTGGATAATTTTGTTTATCGCGATTGCCATGGTGGGTGTGGCAGTTGGAAGCGAAGTTTATCAATATCAGACGGGTATGGGGGTTTCAAATAAAAACAATTCTCATGTATGGGGTTTGTATATTGCCACATTCATTTTTTGGATCGGGATGAGCCATTCCGGGACGTTGTTGTCTGCGATTCTACACTTGATGCATGCCGATTGGCGTAAGCCGATATACCGATTCGCCGAGGCAATGACAACATTCTCGCTAATGACAGCAGGTTTGTTCGTTCTGGTTCACCTAGGTCGTTTATGGCAGGTTTACTATGTAATGCCATATCCAAATGAGCGCTGGGTGTGGCCGAACTTTCAGTCACCGTTAGTTTGGGATATGTTTGCGATTGCCACCTATTTGAGTTCATCAGTACTTTTCCTTTATGTTGGGATGATTCCGGATTTGGCAATTTGTCGTGACAACATTCACGCGGGGTGGCGTAAGAAACTGTACACGGTTATGTCACTCGGTTGGGAAGGAACGGATCGCCAGTGGCGCAACTTTAGAATTACTTATCTGACGATTGCCTGCTTCTTGATTCCGCTCGCTGTTTCTGTTCACTCCATTGTGGCATCTGACTTTGCTATGTCGAACATGCCTGGCTGGCACGTAACCTCGTTCCCGCCATACTTTGTTGCAGGTGCGTTGTACTCTGGTTGTGCGGCGATCATTACGTTATTCGTTATCTTGCGGTATGTATTCAAGTTTGAAGAGTATATGACCCTGCCAATTATGAAAAAATTGGTTAGATTAACGTTTGCAATTGCGATGGTTTGGACATACCTTAACCTCATCGAATTTGCTTCAGTATGGTATGGGCATGATCAGACAGCGAAAGATCAGTTGATATTCAAAGCGACTGGTCCGTATGCACCATTCTTTTGGGCAATGATTTTCTTTGGTTCTATCTTGCCATTAATGCTCGCATTTAAACGTTTTCAAACACATCTTCCGATATTGTTTGTAGTTTCAATATTTTTGAATGTGGGTATGTGGTTGGAGCGTTGGATGATCATTGCACCTAGTTTCGCGCATGGTCACTATCCATGGACTTGGGACCATGATCAATGGCCTAGTTTAGTGCAGTGGGGCATTGTATTTGGTAGTTTTGGCTGGTTTACATTGTTGTTTATGGTGTTCTGCAAGGTATTTCCATCCGTTTCCATGTATGAAGTTAAAGAAATGGTATATCACCGCAGTCTTGCACTGAAGCACAAACCTGCTGTGAAGGGAGATTATTAAATGAGTAAGCGTCATTTATTAGCATTGTTTAACGATTTTGATGAGGCTGTGGCTGCGATAGCTGAAATTCGTGGAGCCAGCATCAAGGGATTCGATATAGATGATATGCTGCTAAAGTCTCCTATAGAGCATCCCGAGGTTGAGGATGTATTAGGTGATAAGCCTGTTAACGTACAGTGGTTTACTTTGATCGGGGCCTGTATGGGTGGGTTGCTGGCATTCTTTCTGGTTGCGAGTGCGCAGGCTAATTTTTTCTCCCAAATTAAAGGCGGTAAGCCTATAGTGCCTCTACCACCGGACTTCGTTCTGACGTATGAAATGTTTATTCTGGGTGGCGTGTTTATTACGATGCTGGGTTTCTTGATTTGCTCAGGTTTGCCAGCTAAGCGGTCACCGTTATATAGCGTAAAGGTGTCGGAAGACCAAATAGGAATTTTGGTGCAAGGGGATGAGTCTGCATTAGCTGCATTGAAGACTATTTTTACCAAGCATAAAGCACTAGAGATTCAGGAAGAGGCGGGAAAATGAAGAGACTATCCTTGGCAGTTGTACTGCTATTAACACCAGTGTTAGCACAAGCGTGGCCGTGGTCGGATGACATGGCAAATCAGGTGAGTATTAAACCTCAAGAAAGTGTGGATTTAAAAAATCCTGGGATGAGGCCTTACCCGAAACACTCAGTTCCGGTATCCGGTACGTCATCCTTGGTGAAGGATCAGGCTGCGGCTGAGAAACAGGTAAATCCGATCCCAGCAGACGAAAAGTCAGTCGCACTTGGTGGGAGGCTTTTTCAAATATATTGCACGCCATGTCATGGTTATGGAGGTAAGGGCGATGGGTTGGTTGGCGCGAAGTTAATATTAAAACCATTTGATTTAACTGCGGATCTAACAAGAGGTCGATCCGACGGTTTTATTTGGGGTTACATGACGTTTGGTGGCGCGGTTATGCCATCGTATGCCAATGATTTATCAGCTAATGAGCGCTGGAATGTAATCAACTATGTACGCAAGGTACTGCAAAGTGGGCAATCTGCCGAGGCGGTAACGCCTGCAGCCAAATAAGGGGGTGCAGCAAATGATTTCATATAGCAATTGGTCGGTTTTGACGGCTAGCTTTTTAGTGGTGCTTTATCTTGCGCTGGGTGGGGTAACGCTTAGTGCTGTGCTACATTTAGTGGGTGCTCAATGGCGTTACGAAGTCCGCCGAATAGCGGTATCTTTGTACGCTCTGTTTCCACTTGCATTTGTGTTGCTGATAATACTACTGATTGGCGGTAATAATACCTTTCCATGGCTGAGTTCTGCTTCTGAGCATGGGCATCATTTGCCAGGTTGGCATAACTATACATTCTTGGTGCTGCGTCAAGTGCTTGGTATGCTTCTAGTGATGGCTATTTTTGGGATATTTATTAAGCGTCAGGCGGTAAGCGATCGTAGTGATGCAGATCGTCTGAGTTATCATAAAATAGCCAATTGGATACCGTATACATATGTATTGTATGGAACAATGGTGGCGTGGGATTTTGAAATGACACTTGTGCCTTCGTGGCACAGTGCGATATATGGAATGCAGCATTTTGTTAGTAATTTCAATATGTTCATGGCTTTCATGGTTACGTGGATATATATACTGAATACAAGTGGCAAACTAGTGCGCCCAGTTAGTGAATATATTTATAACTATTTCGCACAAATGATGTTTGCATTTACTTTGTTGTGGATATATACGTTCTTTGCACAATATTTAGTTATCTGGTATCCAAATCTTCCAAGCGAAGTAGATCGCGTGATGGGGATGCAAAATGGAGATTACAGCGTAATGTGGTGGTCAATGATAGTTTTAAAATTGATCATTCCATTTAGTGTGCTGGCCATGAGGGCATCAAGACATTCTCCGCCGATTATTTTAACAGTGGCTGCCAGTATTATATTGGGTACATTATTCGAAAGGTATATCTGGATATCGGGCGTAAATGGTACGGGCTCTATTCCATTTTTTGCAGTTATTGTGATTGCGTCGGTGTTGGCTGTTACGGGCTTCGTGTTAGTGCGTCGTACGATGACTCGCAATAATCTGATAAAAGGGTGAGCCGTGCCATGATGACGCTTTACTCGGGAACAACAGACCCGTTCAGTCAGCGTTGCCGCATCGTATTGTATGAGAAGGGGATGGATTTTCAGGTTATTGACGTTGACGTGTTTAATAAGCCCGAAGATCTTGCGATCATGAATCCATATAATATGGTGCCAGTGCTGGTCGAACGTGATTTAGTGCTGAGTGAGTCTAATATTATTAACGAATATATAGACGAGAGGTTTCCTCATCCACAGTTGATGCCAGCTGATCCGGTTATGCGTGCGCGTGCTCGACTTTTTTTACATCGTTTCGAAAGCGAGATGTTCTGTCATGTCGTTGCGCTGGAGAGTGGCGTTCAAAAGGCCGCAGAGAAGGCACGCCAATCGGTAAGTGACAGCTTGACACAGATTGCTCCGATATTTGCCAAGCAAAAGTTCATGTTGAATGATGAATATTCGATGCTTGATGTGGCAATTGCGCCCTTATTATGGCGTTTGGATCATTATAATATCCAATTGTCCAAGGAAGCTGCGCCATTAATGAAGTACGCAGAGCGTTTGTTTTCTCGCCCGGCCTATATTGAAGCGATGACCGCAGCTGAAAAAGCGATGAGAAAGTGAAGGGAAATTCTACCAAGCCATATTTAATACGTGCAATTTACGACTGGTGCTCTGACAGTGCGTTGACTCCTTATGTGGCAGTTAAAGTTGATGATTGGACTCGAGTACCTAACGCGTATGTTAAAGATGGTGAAATCGTTATTAGCATTAGTGCAGAAGCAGTGCGCAATCTACATATCAGTAATGAAGATATTACATGTGAAGGTCGTTTTGGGGGCGTGTCCCACAGCATACTGATACCAATGACTGCGGTGATTGGTATCTTTTCTAAAGAAACGGGCCAGGGGCTTGTATTTCAGGGAAATGATTCTGCGCCAACCCCTCCAACAAATAGTGGTGGTGAGTCTGCGGCAGATAAGCCCAATTTCTCAAACAAACCTAGACTTAGAGTGGTTAAATGAGTACGAATGTAGGTAGGTATCATTGTCAAGTCTGCGTTCTCTAGTTTTTTGCACTACTTTCCTTTACTGACTACTGTCGCTATTAAATTAATTTGTACCTGTTTGGTACGGTTCCTGCTGCTAGTGTAGTGTTGCATTCTGTTTGGAACTTAAGCGCTCGTTAGCGCGAATGACCTTTTGCAATATGAATCGCCCCGGATTCTGTGGAGGCTATTTGGTTTAAGTAACACTGGCAGAATCCGAGTTTGCTAACTGCCGATAATATTGTGCCTCAGCTTCTGCTGGCGGTATATAGCCGATAGATCCCAACAATCGCTGGTGATTGAACCAGGACACCCAGTTTAACGTTGCCAATTCAACGGATTCCCTGTTTTTCCAGGGCCCTCTTTTGTGAATTAGTTCAGCTTTGTATAACCCGTTAATGGTTTCAGCCAGTGCATTATCATAGCTATCGCCACGACTTCCCACCGACGGCTCTATTCCAGCTTCGGCAAGTCGCTCCGTATATCGGATAGAGACATACTGGGAACCTCTGTCTCTGTGGTGAATCAAGGCACCCAGTTCCGGCTGTCGGGCGTATAACGCCTGCTCCAACGCATCCAGCACGAAGTCCGTGCGCATGCTGGAACTGACTCGCCAACCGACGATACGCCGGGCAAATACGTCGATA